>CANTHA010000092.1 GCA_947653375.1 uncultured Clostridium sp.
AGTACATATATTTTCTTTTAGTTCCTCCAGAGCCTTTACATTTCATTATTCTATTGCATTTAGGACATTTTAGTTTTTGAAAGAATATATAAACTCTATCTCTTGTGTAATTTCTTTGATTTTTCTCTTTCTGATGTTGTGCTTCTTCCCACATAGCACGACTAATGATTGGTTCTACTACATTCATATAAACTAAAGTATCTTTACTATTTGATTTTCCTTTTTCATAATCTCCCATATAAACTTTATTGTCTATCATCTTCATTATTGTTGTATCTCTCCAATGTTTAGGATATAAAACCTTTTCTTTATTTAATGTATTACTGATTTGCTGATAGCTTTTTCCCTCAAGATACATATTAAATATTCTAATTACTACATCTTTTGTAGTTTCATCAATAACAGTTTTCTTATTGCTATCTTTTTTATAGCCTAATGGTACAATTCCTGGTAAATGTCCTGATTTTATAGCTCCATTTAAACCAAACTTTGTTCTTTCACTTACAATTTCAATTTCTAGCTGAGATAACACTGTTAGCATTCTTACAAAAAATCTACCGATTAGCTGTGCCAGTATTTACATCATCTACATCTTCTTATGACAAAAATTAGAAAATATTGATATTTAGTAAGTTTTAGCCTATAATTAAAAAATTTTTAAAAGGAGAATTAAGATTATGAAAAATGAAAATTTAAAGAAAGAATTTACAGATGAAAAAACTGGAATAAGTTATAAATTAGTTGGAGATTATTATCTTCCAAACTTAACTTTAGAACAAGAAGAGAAAGTTACACTTAACAAATATGGATTATTAAGACTAGATTATTTGAAAAAACACAAAAAAGCTGATTATATAATACTATTTATGAATAAAGAACTTAATAAACATTTAAAAGAAGTACAAGAAACAGCACAAGCAAGAGTAAATGATATTGTAGAAAAGTTAAAATCTAAAAGTAATTTAACTGAAGATATGAAAAATACTGATATGCTTTATTGGATTGGAACAATGAATGCAATAAAAAATCAAGCCGAAGAAATTGTTTTAAAAGAACTAATTTATGTATGATAAAGTTACTCTACTTTCAAATATAAATGCCTTAAAATCAATTTTGAGGCTTAATTGAATAGGAACAAATTAACTACTTGTAGTTTTATAACTATGAATAGTTTTTTATGTTCAAAAGATAAATGCAACACCTCTTAAAAAGTGTTTGGTGTGATGAGAATATAGATTTGCCATAGAGCGTGGAAGTTTGAAACCGAGCAATGTTTCATAGAGTAAGGAAAATTTATTTTTTCTTACTCTTTTTCAATAAATGCAGATATGCAGTTTATTGAAAACCTAACAAATGACAAGTTCATTTGTTAGGAAAAAATCAAAAATGCGAATAGCAATTTTGATTTTGGGTTGTAGGGTTTGTAAACCCTGCCACACAGATAAACTTTGTTTGTCTAGTGTATTAGACAAGTAAACTTATTTTGAGAAAGGAGCGTTGGAGAATATGAGTTATGCTATCGTAAGGAATGAAAAATTAACACGAGCAGAAATAAACGGAAAAGGCACACACAATGATAGAAAAGCAAAAAATCATTCTAATAAAGATATTGATCCTACTAGAACACATTTGAATTATTATATTAAGAAAAATGAGTTCACATATACAAAAGAATTTGATAAATATATAAAAGAGAATAATTTGAAAGGTCATCTTCGTAGTAATAGTATTATAATGTGCCAAATGATATTTACTTCCGACCAAGCATTCTTTGATAAAATTGGAGAAAAAGAAACTAAACGATATTTTGATGAATGTTATAAATTTATCTGTAATTACAAAAATTTAGGAGAGAAGAATATAATATCAGCTGTAGTACATCTTGATGAAGGAGCACCACACATGCACTTAATGTTTGTGCCTGTTGTGCATGCCAAAGATATAGAAGGCAATAAAATTGATAAAATATGTGCTAGAGATTTTTGGAAAGGTCGAGATAGTTACAGAAAGCTACAAGATGCCTATTTCAATCATGTTAAGTCAAAAGGTTTTGATTTAGAAAGAGGTATGTTTGTTGAAGATACTAACAGAAAACATTATACTATCGAAGAATATAAGAAAATTACAAATTATGAAAATACCAAGAAAGTATTGAATGATATAAAATTAGATTTGCCAAATGTTCCAGAAATATCTGATATTGGTAAATTCACATTAAAGAGAGATGAAAAAATATTAAATGAAATTATAAAGCCTAAAGATGATTTAATCAAAGAGTTATATAAAGATAACTTATCATTGCATAAAGAATTAACAAAACAGTCTAAAATTATTGATGAAGCTCAAAAATACCAAAAAGAAAAAAATTCAATAATTGCCTATAATCAAGAACTTCATAATACTGTTAAGAATTTAGAATATGAATACAAAGAAAAGAAAAAAACACTTGAACATGAATTTGAAGATAAATCATTTAATTTAGAATGGCAATATAAAAATAAAATTCATAAGCTAGAAAAAGAAAATATCCATTTGAAAAAGGTTATTGATAAATTCAAAGAAACTACTAAAAAATTCATAAAATGGATTTGCAAAAAATTTGATTTACCGTCTGAAGATGAAGTAATTAGAGATTTTGAAAAAGAAACTCATACTTTTCTTGATGCAGAAAAACAAGTTAAACACGAAAAGCATTTGGAAAATGAGTATGGGCTAGACAGATAATACTCTCTTAAATGCAAAAAATGGAGTCTAAACAATTCAATTTTTAGTCTCCATTTTTACTATATTCTCTAATAAAAAATGTTTTCTATTTTTTGGTCTGGATGATTTTCTTTCATTTCTACAGTTTCCCAATGATATGTAAAAAGTTTTTCTCGTGGTAAGTCAAAACCATAAAAACCTTTTTCTATGTCTTTTGGCATATTTTCTTTTCCTCTTATACAAACTGTAGAAAATAATATCTTTGCTTTTGGTAAAGTTTTTCTTATTTCCTCTAGTGCAGTATTAACAGTATCTCCTGAGCTATAAGTACCTTCTACAATTAATAAAATCAATTCTTTATCTTTGTCTAACTCTTTTAATGAATTTAATAATATTATATGGTCATATATTCCATCTTGTTTTATCTTTTTTACTTGAATTGGTGCAAATTTTATTAAATTTAATTCATTTGCAATATAAACAGCAGGAACTGCACCACTTCTTAAAATTGGAACTACATAATCAATTCTTAAATTATTAGTATTACAATATTCTTGTATATCTTTTGATAATTTTAAACAATAACCTTTAAATTCCTCATGTGACATACTTTTTATCTCATCTTCATATTTTATGTGTTCATTGCTCCTTGTATTCATTTTTACCCTCCTTAAAATTCACTATAAATATATCTTGTTTACCTTTCACTTTCTAATTCTCTTGATCCACTATTTTTAAGACACTTATTATTAACTACTTCATAATATACGTTTGCAATTTTTTCAAGTTCATCAAATTGTTCTTGAGGTGCACTTCTAGCTACCATTGCTTTTTCTATACTATTCATTCTCGTTACATAATTAGCACTAACTCGGTCATTACTATCTTGTCTAAGTTTTTCTAATAAGTTTAAGTAATCATTTCCAACTGAAATGGTTCTAAAGCCATTATTTCTTGGTACAACATAATTTACTCTTGCACCTAATAATAAGCATTGTTTAATAAAATCTGGTAATAATTCATAACATTTATTATGTGCTTCAATGTTTGATAATCTAGCATTTTTACTTTTTAATATACCTTTTTCATATCTTTCTCTTGTCGCAAGTAAACTTGATAGATTTCCTGTAACTACCACGTTTATAAGTATATCACAATTACTTGGAATTGTTTTAATCGTTTCTAATAAACTATAATCAACTGGTGCCTTTTCTCTTAAAACTGAATAACCATTACTCATTGCATAAGAGAAAAGTTCATCTCCCCACAAATGTGCATCAAAATTTGTGAATTTTGTATAATAAGTTGGATATGTATCAAGTATTTCATCAGAATATTTACTAAGGCTACGATAATCATCAGAATTAATATTTGTATAATTAGATAAATCTGTATTTTGTATAAATGTGGTTTTCCCACATCCAGGTTGACCTACAACAAACATAATAGATGGATTATTTTCAGAAGATTTATTAAAAAATATTCTTGCCTTTAATTCATTTAATATTACTTTATGCTCATTTTCGGGTAATTTATAATTTTCAATTAGCCTTTCCAAAATTTCATTTTCCATAATATCTTATCTCACTTTCAAATTATAATTTTTTTATCTTCATTATTGTATTTCTATATATTCGCTTAATTCAGTAAAATCATCATTAGAATTTACATAGCCTCGTTTGAGGTAACTATTGCCACCATCAACACTACAAGTACCACATTTACAAGTAACTTTATCGTGAGTATATTTTGATACTATAATATCTCCACACAGATTACATTTAATTGAATTTTTAATAATCTTTTTCAATTCCAACACCTCTAATTATTTTCTTCTTCATCTTTTATATCAATATGCAAGTTCAAATCTTCTTCAGTAGGCAATGCATCAATAATCTCTTTTGGTAATATTTCAAATGAAGAAACACCTATTGGATTTTCAACATTATTTAATGAATATTCAACAGTTAACCTTTTCTTGCCCTTACATAATATTAAACCAATAGTGTCATTGTCTTTATCTGTTTTTAGTGAATGATTTACAGCATTTATATAGAAATTCATTTTTCCTGCATATTCAGGCTTAAACTCTCCAACTTTTAATTCAATTACAACATAACATCTTAATTTCAAGTGATAAAATAACATATCTAAAAAGTAATCATTATCATCTACTGTTATCTTATATTGATTTCCAACAAAACTAAATCCCTTTCCGTAATTCTATTAAAGTATCTTTAATTCTTTCTACTAGAGCATTTTCTAATTCCGTTTCAATATATTTTTCTTTTAGAAGTGGTAAATTAAATATGTATGGATCTTTTTGCATACTATTTGCCATATCACTTAATGGAGATAATAGTTTTTGACTAAAATTATTATCTTTTTCATTTTTCCCTTGTCTTTCATATAATTTGGTTTCAATTTGTATTTGAAGAACATCAACTGACCAGCCATTTTCAAGACATTTTTGCATATACCATAATCTTTCATTTTCATTTTTTATTTTATCTAAAATAAGCAAATTATGAGACCATGGAATTTGTGCAGACGCCATCTGCACTTTTTCATTTGAACTTGATTCTAAATAAAATTTTTTCATATTTTTGATATTTCTAACTGAAAAACCTTTAATATTAGGAAAATCAATTTTCATTTGAGTGCTTAAACTGTCAATAAATTTGTTTCCCCAAGAAGATTTTTCGTTTACTACTTTTCCAATATAAAAATATAAATCTAATAATCTTTTATTTGCATCACTCATAATCAAAGTTTGCGTTTTATAAATTTCATTTTTTATGCTTTCAAATATCTCTTTAAACTCTTTATCTAGCATATTACTTTCGCTCATTATCAAAACCTCCACATTATTTATTTTTTCTTATTTTAAATATTCTATAATGTTTATTGATATTTTAGCACAAAATTTAATCTTTAACAACAAATTATATTGCATTTTTACTCAAATCATTGTATTATATAATGCACAAGGAGGTGATTTTCTTATGGATTTAAATGATTTTTTATCTTCTACCGTTGATTCCTTGGTAAATGTTACTAATAAGTTTGACAAAAATTTACATTCTAGCAATTCTAATCTTAAAGATTCGTTTATAGATGATTTTATTCATTCACTTTATAATTTCCTTGACAATTCCAGAGATATACTAAGATTAAAGCAAATGCCAGAAAATACTTTATTCAAGATTGATGGTGAAGATGCTAATTGTTTTGTTACTGTAGTAGATACTAAGACTCAACATTTGCCAAACTTGAATGGACTTCCCCATGATGTATTTTATATTCCTAAAAATATGTGTTCTCCAAATATTGATGAATCCTTATACAAACACGAAAACCTTATTCAAGAAGAAGTTTCATACAAAAATTATTTACAATTAAAAGATGGAGTTTATACAGTAGTTGACAAAGATGGTAATACTTTACAATAAAAAATTAGAGAATAATATTTATCCTCTAATATCATTGATATTTTATTACTTTTGTTACCATTAAGATTGATATTTAAAAAAGTTAATTCAATTTTAGTTCCATCACTTG
>CANTHA010000093.1 GCA_947653375.1 uncultured Clostridium sp.
TTTTTATTTATAAATAAAAATTCAGAATATACCAATTGCCATGGTAAGAAATTACTTAAACGCATTTCTCCACTTGTTCTAATTAGCAAATCTGGATCTGGTTGACCTTTTGTATATAAATAATCTGATATTGTTTTTTCGTTTATATCATCTATATTTATATTCCCTAACTTAACATCTGATGTTATCTTTTTTATTGCCTTTATAATTTCATCTCTACCACCATAATTTAAAGCAATATTAAAAGTAACTCCTGTATTATTTTTGGTTCTTTCCATACAGTTATTAATACTTTTTTGCATACTATCTGAAAGTGCAGTTATATCTCCAAGTATTTTAACTTTTATATTTTCTGTATCAGCTCTTTTACTATAATCATCTAAATAATTTTGTAATAATGTCATAAGTGCTTTTACTTCTTCTTCTGCTCTTTTCCAATTCTCTGTTGAAAATGCATATACAGTTATATATTCTAAACCTATTTTATTTGCATAACGAACTATATTTTCTAATGTTTTTGCTCCTGCTTTATGACCAAAACCTGCTGGTCTCCCTCTTTCTTTTGCCCATCTTCTATTTCCATCCATTATAATGGCTATGTGTTTTGGCATGTTTTGTTTATCAAATTCCATATTTATCTCCTAATGGTTATTTTTCCTCCACTTATAAAAGTTACTATGATTTTAAATGTGGAGGAAAATTATCATAGACACTTTATTTATTTCTATTTTTTATATATAGTGCAAGTTCTCTTAAAAAATCTGCCTTTTGGCCATATTCTTTAAGTTCATTTATTGCCTCTTCTATTGTATCATTTAATATTTTTTTTGATTCTTGTAATCCATATTCTGAAACATATGTACATTTTTGTAATTTCTTATCATTTCCGACTGGTTTACCCAAAACTTCTTCATTTCCCTCTTCAGATAATATATCATCTTTTATTTGAAATGCTAAACCTATCTTTTGCGCATAACTTGTTAATTTATTTAAGTCTTTTTCTGATACTTTGGCTAATATTGCACCCATTCTAACACATAAAGTTAATAATGCACCTGTTTTGTTTTTATGAATATATTCTAATTCATCTTTTTGTATTTGCCTTTGTTCATATTCTGTATCAACATATTCCCCAGCAATCATTCTATCTACAGCATAAGAAAATTCATTAAAAATCTTCAATTTGTACTCTAATTCATTATTAGAACTATTTTTTAAATCATCACTTATTACTATATATGCATAATTTAATAATCCATCTCCTGCAAGTATTGCAGTAGCTTCATTAAACTTTTTATGATTTGTTGGCTTTCCATGACGAATATCATCATTATCTATTCCAGGTAAATCATCATGAATTAATGAAAAATTGTGTATCATTTCTATTGCTACACTGTATGGAATGCATTTATTAGAATCTTGATTGAAAATTTCATATGTAGCTAATACTAAAATTGGTCTTAATCTTTTCCCGCCTGACATTAAACTATATTCCATTGATTCATTTAATACTTTTTCTAAACATTCTTGATTTCGTGTATATTTATTTAGTTCATTATTTATCTTTTTTTGGTATAAGTTTAATTTTTCTTTAAAATCCATATCTGTCCCCTATTAGAAAAATTTTATTAATTTATATAGATAAAACCTCTTTTTCTTTTGCTTCAAGAATTTTATCTATTTCAGCAATATTTGAATCTGTTATTTTTTGTATTTCATTTTCAGCTTGTTTCAATTCGTCTTCAGTCATCTCTCCATCTTTTTGTTTAGCTTTTGCTTCATCCATTCCATCTCTTCTAGCTGCTCTTACTGCTACTTTTGCATCTTCTGCCATTTTTTTAATATCTTTTACTATTTCTTTTCTTCTCTCTTCATTTAATTCAGGAAAAGCTAGTCTTATTACTTTTCCATCATTATTTGGGTTTATTCCTATATCAGCTGCTAAAATTGCTTTTTCTATTTCTTTCAACATATTTGTATCCCATGGTTGAATAACTATTAGTCTTGCCTCAGGAACTGATATTCCTGCTACTTGATTTACTGGTGTTGGTGTTCCATAGTAATCAATTTTTACCTTATTTAAAATTGCTGGATTTGCACGACCAGCTCTAACCTCTGATAATTTTTGACTATAAGAATTTATAGCCTTTTCCATTTTTTCTTTTAAATTTGAATAATCCATAATTTCTCTCCTTACTTTTCATTTAATAATTTTTTGATACTTTTTAGACCTGTCCCAAAAGTACCAAAAGTATCATTTTACAATTGTTCCTATTTTCTCACCTTTAACTGCTTTTACTATATTCTCTGGATCTGCAATTCCAAATACTAATAATGGCATATTGTTATCTCTACACATTGCTGTTGCAGTTGAATCCATTACTTTTAAATCTTTTTCTAATACTTCCATATAAGAAATTTCTTCATATTTTTCTGCTGTTGAATCTATTTTTGGATCTGCTGAATAAACTGCATCTATTGCTTTTCCTAATAATATTATATCTGCTTTAATTTCTGTTGCTCTTAATACTGCTGCTGTATCTGTTGTGAAATATGGGTGACCTGTACCACATGCAAATATTACTACTCTTTTTTTGCCTAAATGTTTTTCTGCTTTTCTTTGTATAAATGGTTCTGCTATTTCTCTCATTTCTATTGCTGTTTGTACCCTAGAATATACTCCTCTTTCTTCTAATGCATCTTGCAATGCTAATGCATTCATTGCTGTTGCTAACATTCCCATATAGTCAGCTGTTGTTCTTTCCATTTGATGTCCTTGCCTTCCTCTCCAGAAATTTCCTCCTCCTACTACAATAGCAACTTCTACTCCCATTTCTATTACTTGTTTTATTTTATCACATATTTTTCCAACGGTTTCTACATTTACTCCTGTTTTCTGTTCTCCTGCTAAGGCTTCTCCACTTAACTTTAGTAGTACTCTTTTATATTTTACTTCTGACATTTTTTCACTTCCTTATTGACTTATTTTTCAAAGTTATTCTATCATATGATTATTAAAAAAAACACCCTTTTTTATAAATTTATTTATTTTTTTGTAACTATCCAAAGATACAATTGAAATATATAAATAAAAATTTAAGGAAAGAGCAAATGTATGAACTTTGAGCTAGAAATTCTTAAGCTTATTTTATGAAAGAGTTCACGCTATATAAAAATAGAAACTAAAGAGTATATGGCTCTTTAATTTCTATTTAAGTTTTATTTCAATTGGTTCATTACTTCTTCAGCAAAATTTTCTTCTTTTTTCTCAATACCTTCACCTTTTTCAAATCTTGCAAACTCTACAACTTCACTATCATTTTCTTTTAACATTTGTGATACTTTTTTATTTGGATCTTTAACAAATGCTTGATCAACTAAACAAATTTCACTATAGAATTTTCCAATTCTTCCTAAAACTATTTTTTCAGCAATAGCTTCTGGTTTTCCTTCATTCATTGTTTGAGCTTTTAAAATTTCTTTTTCTTTTTCTACTCTTTCGGCTGGTACTGATTGTTCGTTTAAAAATTCTGGTCTAGCAGCTGCTATTTGCATACATACATCTTTAGCAACTTCTTTTGTTCCTTTTGACATATTTACTAAAACTGCTATTTTTCCGTCTCCATGAATATATTTTTCTACTAGCCCTTCTGATTCAAATCTAGTAAATCTTCTTACATTCATATTTTCACCAATTGTAGCTATTTTTTCTACTAATACTTCATTAACTGTCTTTCCTGGTATTTCTATAGAATCTTGAGCTAATAGTTCCTCAACATCTTTTGGATTTTTTTCAACTACTTGTTTTGCTAAATTCATAACAAAGTTTTTAAATTCTTCATTTTTAGCAACAAAGTCTGTTTCTGAATTTACTTCTACAACAGCTCCTACTTTTCCGTCTTCTGAAACATATGCTTCAACTAAACCTTCTGCTGCTACTCTTCCTGATTTTTTAGCTGCTTTTGCAATTCCTCTTTCTCTTAATAATTCAATTGCCTTTTCCATATCTCCATCAGTTTCTGTTAAAACTTTTTTGCAGTCCATCATTCCTGCACCTGTTTTTTCTCTTAAATCTTTAACTTGACTTGCTGTTACCATTTTAAATTTCCTCCTTTATATTTTATATAGAACAAAAAAGGCATGATTAAAATTTCTTAACCTTTTAGATTGCCTTCCATGCCTCGTCTTTGTTCGTCCGCGAAAATTGCATAGCAATTTTCTGTGGAATGCTTTATATTATAGGAAGTTCGGAGAACTTTCCTATAATATAATAAAGAATAGAGCAGAAAAGCCCTACTCTTCTTATTATCAGTATGATTATTATTCTTCTACACTTTCTTCAGCATTTTCTACAATTTCTTCCATTGTTGTTTCATCTGCATGTTGTTCGATTTCTGGTTCAAAGCTCTCGCCTTGTTTTCCTTCAATAACTGCATTTGCCATAACATCTGCTATTAACTTAACAGCTCTTATAGCATCATCGTTTCCAGGAATTGCATAATCTACTTCTTCTGGATTACAATTTGTGTCTACTAAACCTACTACTGGGATTCCTAACTTTTTAGCTTCTAATATAGCAATTCTTTCTTTTTTAGGATCTACTAAAAAAATTACTCCTGGTAATTTTTCCATATCTTTAATTCCACCTAGGTTTCTTTCTAACTTATCCATTTCTTTCTTTAATAAAATCACTTCTTTTTTAGGTAAAATATCAAATGTTCCATCTTCTTGCATATTTTCTAAATCTTTTAGTCTTTGCACTCTTGTACGAATTGTTTCAAAGTTTGTTAGCATTCCTCCTAACCATCTTTGATCAATATAGTACATTCCACATTTTAATGCTGCTTCTTTCATACATTCTTGTGCTTGTTTTTTAGTTCCTACAAATAGAACTGTTTTTCCTTCTTCAGATTGTTCTTTGATAAAGTTATATGCTTCATCTAATTTCTTTGAAGTTTTTTGTAAATCGATGATGTGAATTCCATTTCTAGCTTGAAATATGTATTCAGCCATTTTTGGATCCCATCTTCTTGTTTGATGTCCAAAGTGAACACCAGCTTCTAGTAATTGTTTCATTGCAACTACTGCCATTTTTTCATTCCTCCCTTTTTGTTTTTACTTCCACAAAGTTCCTCATTTTCTAGGACCTATTGCATAGGCACTTCCTCTAAAACTCCCTTTGTGTGATTAGTACGTTTGTTATTGTATCATGTTTTTGTAATAATTTCAAGCATTTTTTAATTTTTATTTATATAAGGGATTAATTAAAGCTACGATGTCCATTTTTATTTATATATTCTCTAAACAACTTTTTAGCTATTATTTTTTTATAGTATACATTTAAAAACACGGTACCTGGTTGGTACCGTGACTTTTTATATATGTATGTATTTTATTTAGTTAAATAATGTTTAATTTTGCTATAGATAGCTCATAAGCGGTTTTATTTTCACCAGCTAAATTTGTATATTCCCTGCTTTGTATGCGGCCTCTTATTTCTATTTTTGTTCCGACTTCTAAGTCTTTACAAAATCTTGCATTTCTTCCCCATGCAATGCATGGAATATAGGCTGTTTTATATCGTCTATTTACAGCTAATAACATATCTGATATTTCTCTTCCTAATGGTGTATTTCTGTAAACAACCTCTTTACAGATATAACCTTCAAGAAGAATTTCATTTTCATCTTCAGTTAACTCTTCCACCACTTCCACTTCAATTGCAAATACAAACAGTTGCAAATGTCTTTTTCCATCCTCTCCTTCAATGTTTTTTGAACGAAACTCGCCTGTTACGCAAACTTTTTGTCCTTTGTAAACATTTAAGTCGCATAATCTGTCAGAAACCAAGACTGGAAGCCGATCTACCGTGTTACTTTTTCTTGAAACATTCATAAATATCTTAAAAAATTTCTCTCCATAAATTTCATGGCTGAAAGATATTTCCTCCTCAAATGTTCCAATCAAATTAACCTCGTTAATATTTTCTTGCATTTTAAATCCTCCTGTTCTTTCATACACATATATAAAAAGTTTTTGTTCTCTATAGTTACTAGAGAAGTTATATCTATAACAATAGATTACTCTCATTATAACATATTTTACATAATATTTCAACTTTTGATTTTTATCCCCTGTGATTAATTTATGATAAGATCACCCTAAGAGAATATCTGATGAAAAGTTCACC
>CANTHA010000094.1 GCA_947653375.1 uncultured Clostridium sp.
ACTTATTAGATCAATATGGAGGTGGAATAAGTGATGTTGCATTACCTGCAATGACAAAACAAGCAGAAAATAATCCAATTGAAGATAAATTTACAACAGATTCAGTTATGAAAAGCAAGTATGCAGGTAACTTCTTTGAAACTGCAGATAAATTAAAAATTAACGCAAATAGTTCTAATGCAACAGATGAAGATAAAATAAAATATAAATACATATCTAGTATTCAAAGTGATTTAAGTGATTTATATACAAAAAAAAGAGAAGTACAATGTTCTAATGCATCAGATAAAGATAAAAAAACTCAATTAAAAGAATTTCAAAAACAAATAAATGAAATAGCCAAAAACGGAATAGAATCTTTAGATAATTTAAAAGTAACAAACAATATTGCAACAATCGGAAGTAATCAATATTATAAATTAACTAATTTAAAAACAAATGAAAAAGAATGGAAAGAATTGTCTGCTGAAGAAAAAGAAAAAAGTAAAAATATTTCTTTAAAAACTTATGCAGATTATAAAGAAAAAATAGCATTAGAAACAATAAAACAAAGAAAAAATAAAACTATAAATAAACAAGATGGACAATTAAAAAGCAAAGATAAGATACAAATATTGTTAGATTCTAAATATTCAAATAGTGAAAAAACAGCAATATATGAAAATTATATAAGAACTAAACCGAAAGAAGACGAAGTTGATTTGTTCAAAATTTTAAAGCAGTCTAATATAAATATTGAAGAGTATTTGAAATATGAACAACAGGATTTTAAGAGTGACAAAGAAGATGATGGAACTACAAAGGGAAAACCTGTATCTAATAGCAAACAAGAAAAAGTTTATAACTATGTGAATAGTATGAAAATAACAAGAGAGCAAAAACTGATTTTATTAGGTTCTCAATATAAATTGGATAATAGTGAAAGGACAGAGTTAGCAAATTTGATTAATAAGTTACCTAATCAAACAAAGGATGAAAAAATGAAGATTTACGAAAAGATGAAAGGTTTTACAGTTTACAAAAATGGTACAGTTTCTTGGTAAATAATATTTTTTCGACAAGTTTCAGCATATTTTTTATAAATAATGTAGTATTATTTACTAGGGTGATGTTTATGAAAAAGATGCTATTATTTTTTGTTGAGATATTTGTTATTGTATTAATTCCAATTTATTGTTTTTGTTACACAAATGAATATTTTACAATTAATAATATAGAAAAATATACTTTTGAAGAAGAAAATGATAATTCTTCTAAAATGTATGGTTTGGTTGATAATGAACAAAATGGGAATAATATATATATTGTAGTTACTCCGTATAAAGATAATAAACATTATGATATATATAGTGAATATGCAATAGAAGATTTGATTAATGAAGTTAAGAAAAAGGCAAAAGATGGTAATTATAATATTTCTATAATGGATAAAGAAGTCTCTACAGTAGGAAGTAAATTCTATAAATGCATTATAATTAAGTATAAGAATGAAGATTTGGGAATATACCAAAAACAATTTATAATTAGTTCTAAACATTATATATATACTATAACTATTACAGCTGATAAGGAAGAGTATTTTTTTAATAAAGATGTTACAAATGCAGTAAATAGTTTTACAATTAATGATGAATTAATTGAAGAAAAGTCAAATACTACTTTTATGAATAATGTTATAAATGTTGCAATAAAGGTAATAGCTTTAATGATAATAAGTAGCATTATAATAATATTAACTAAAGATAATAAAAAAGAGGAAAAGGAAAAACAGACAGAAGATGATTCTGAAAGTCAAGCATTAGAATTGTTAATTGAAAAGATGCAGAAAGAAAAAGATAAAAAAGTGTAAATGTTATGGAGAAATTGATGTTAAGGGGTGTAGATTATGTACTGTACTAACTGTGAAAAAGAAATTAACAAAAGTGATAATTTTTGTAATTATTGTGGTAAGGCAAATAGTAAAATTAATGAAAATGATAATACTTTTTCTATGAAATATTTTGATTTTTTCAAAACCTGGTATTTAGGTTTTATAATTATAATAAATCTTATAAGTATTATAGGGAATATTACAAATCTTCAAGATGTACAAAATATTCAATTATTTATTATAAATATAATTTTATATATAGCATTACCTATTAAGCTAGTATGTGATTTAGATAAAAAGAGCAAGTTTATTTTCTTTTTGTTAATGTGTTTTTTTATTTTAGATTATTTTTTTAGAATTTTATTTGGTGCTATACAGTGTATTGTAAATAATGGTGAAACAAGTTTTATTATCTATTTATTTATATTAGTATTAGTTTATGGAATATGGTATATACCAAATTTTATTTATTTTATAAAAAGAAGAAGTCTATTTATTAATTAAGGTTGTGGTGATTTTTGTGAAAAAAATAATATCAATATTTTTTATATTAATAAGTACAGTTAGTATTAGTTTTGCACATCCTGGACGTACAGACAAATATGGAGGTCATTATAACAATCTAACAGGAACATATCATTATCATGATGGTAATTATAGTGGAGAATATACTGCTCCAGTAGAAGAAGGTGAAATTAGAATAGATGAAGCAGAACAAGAGCAAATTGAAGAACAAACTACAGAATTAAAAGTTACAGATACTAGTGAAGAATATGTAAAAGAACTCGAAAAGAAAAATCAAAACTTGGAAGAGCAAATACAAGCTAAGCAGAATACTATTGAAAATTTAAATAATAAAATAGATGAAAAGAATAAAGAAATACATAAATTAGAGAACAATAAAAAAGGAATGTGGTTAGTTTTTTCTTTTATTCTTATCATAATTGCATATATATCATATAAAATAGGACTAAATAAATAAGATAATTAAAAAAAGCATCTGATTAAGTTCAGATGTTTTTTGTTTGGAGGAATTTATGGAATTTGATATAAAACCTAATAGACCTACAAGACAAGATTGTATGATGCCACAGACTTTTGAACAGTTGATTAAAAAATATAAATTAGATTCTATGTGGGATAATATTCAAAAGATTGTAGAAGAGGTAATAGAACAGAATAGTGGATATGTGGTTAAGAAAGATGGAATAATGTATATTGCAGATTGTAATATTTTGGATAATGCAGAAAAGGTGTTAAGGCTTGGAAAAAATGGTGCTTTAGAGTATTCAGATAATGGAATTAATGGGGATTATCAAACTATTATTTCTATTAATGGTGTTATTAATGCGAATTTTATTAAGACTGGTGAAATTGATGCTAATAAGGTAAATGTTAAGAATATTAATGCAGATAATATAATTACTGGTAATTTGAATGCTGATATAATAAAGGGTGGAATTTTAACTCTGGGTGGAAATAATAATGTGAATGGTGAATTGAGGTTGCTAGATAATGCTGGAGATGGAATTGCTACTATAAATAAAGAGGGCTTTGTTTTGGAAAATGGTACTCAACTTATAGGTGGAAATGGTGTATTATCTAATTTGCAGTTTGGACAGTATGAGTGGAAGCATGTGGGTTATTCTACTAATTATTTGGAAACAAATATAGGTGAGTATTTATATATTAATATTCCTATTTATATTCCTGAAAATTTTAATATAGAAAGTGCAAAGATTACTTTATATCATTCTCCAGTTAAATGGTCTTATATTAATAAGAGTGTATGGGGATATTGTAGGAATTTGAAGTTATATATAAAAGAGGAAGATGATAATTATTATGAAAATGTGCAATTGAATAGTGAAGTATTTCCAGAGAATAATTTGTTTACTGATGAGATAATAAATGCGTTTGGTGTAGATGGTTTTACAGCGTCTAATGCTGATGATAATAATCATATTGTACAGAGTAAAGTAAGTATAGATATAAAGAGTTTTTTAAAAACTAATACAAGTTTGATTTTACAAATTAAAAGTGGAAATGTTATACCTGATTTAAATCCTGATATATATGATGTTTTTCAGGAGAATTATTTAAATCAGACTGGTAATGTTAAGGCTATAATTGATATAGTTGGAAAGATAAAGTGAAGGAGGTATAAGATGGATTTAGAATTTACAAGAGGTGATACTCAATTTATTAAGTTTCAGTTAAAAAATGGACAAAATGAGCCAATAGAACCTACTATAGATGATAATTTGTATTTTACAGTTAAGCAAAGTAAAAATAGTACAAAGGTTTTAATTCAAAAGAAATATCCTGATAGCATACAGTATGCAGATGGGTATTTTTATTTTACATTAGAGTCAAATGATACTTGTAATTTAGCATATGGTACTTATCAATATGATATAGAATTAAAGTCAGGAGATTATGTTAAAACTTTAGGTTTCGGAACTATAACTTTAACTGATGAAATAACTTTTAAGGGGGATGAATAAATGTCGATAGAAATTAATGATTTGAACAATATTGAAAGGAATACTATTAGTATATCTGATTTGTCTTCAAACGCTATAGATTTAATATGTATAGATAATTTGATGAATATACCTTTGGTTAAGGGTGCAAAAGGTGACAAAGGTGATAAGCGGTGATGTAAATACTTTACTAATAGGTGATGTAGAAAAAGGTGAGGTGGCTTCTGCTACGATTACAGGAAAGTCTCCAAATCAAATTTTAAATTTGGTTTTACCAAAAGGTGATAAGGGAGATAAAGGTGATAAAGGCGATATTGGTGTTGCTAATTGTTTAACAATAGGAAGTGTACAGGAGGGAGAAGAGGCTAATGCTAGTATAGTTGGTAAAAGTCCAAATCAAGTTTTGAATTTAGTTTTACCAAAGGGTGATAAAGGCGACAAAGGCGATAAAGGTGATCCTCGGTGAACAGGGTATTCAGGGTATACCTGGCTTGAAAGGTGAGGGTATACCTTTAGGTGGAACTACAGGACAGATACTTGCAAAAGCAAGTAATAATGATAATGATGTTGAGTGGATAGATAATGAAGGTGGAACAGGTGTAGATAGTACACCAATTGGAGCTGTATTTATGTATGCTTCAAATTCCATTCCTTCAAACTGGTTATTGTGTAATGGGCAAGAGATAAATAGAGAAGAGTATTCTAATTTATTTAATATAATAGGAACTATATATGGAGAAGGAGATGGAGAGACAACATTTAATTTACCGAATTTAAAGGGTAGAGTTCCTATAGGTAAAGATGATAATGATTATGACTTTGATATATTAGGAAAGACAGGCGGAGAAAAGGAACATACGTTAACAATAAATGAAATGCCAAACCATAATCATAAAATAGGAGTAGATAATAATACATTTGGTGCTGGAAGTTATCCAAACAATAGAGCATTAGAAGGAACTGGTTTAACGACTTCATCTACTGGAGGAGGACAAGCACATAATAACTTACAGCCTTATATTATATTAAATTATATTATAAAAGCAAAATAGAATAAATGAAAGGAAAATATTATGGAGGAAATAATAAGAATAATATTAAATTGGTTAATACCTGTTATTTTAACAGGTATTTTTGGTTTTGTAGTAAAACTTTTTAATGATATGAAGACTATTAAAAGGAGTCAATTGAGTTTAGTAAGAAGTCAAATAGTAAGTAAATGTGAAAAGTATCTCGAGCAAAATTATTTACCTGAATATGCTAGATATTGTTTAAATGAGTTATTTGAACAATATAAGGCTTTAGGTGGTAATCATGGTATAGAAGTATTAGTTAATCAATGTTTAGAATTACCATTAAATAAAAAGGAGGATTAATAATGAGAAATAATAGTAAATTTAAAGTAATCACATCAGTAATAATGATGTGTTTTATTTTATTTGTAGTATTTGGATTTAGTGATGATAAGGAATTACAAAAAGAAGTAGTAGAAAAAGTTACAGATACTGTGACATATATAGCTACTTATGAAATGACAGAACAAGAGATAAAAGATTTGCCAACAACAGAAATTGTTGAACAAACAGAAGTAGAAGAAAATAAAGTATCAGAAGAGCAAGAAGTAGAAAGTGAAGCATTTGAAGAGCAGGGAGAAATTGCTTATAATGGTACTTCTGAATATCCTAGTGTTAGTCTAGGAGACTATAAAGGACTTACATATTATTCTCAAATAGATAATAGATGGTGTAATAAACCATATACAAGTTGTAATAATTATAGTCAAACAATAGGTTCAAGTGGTTGTGGTCCTACATGTGCTAGTATG
>CANTHA010000095.1 GCA_947653375.1 uncultured Clostridium sp.
AGCAAATAAAAAAGTATATAATGAATATAATAATATTGATAAATTAATTTATCAAATAAACTAGGTAACACTGAACCTTTGATTAAACTCATAAATAAGTGTAATTTAACATTAGGTTAGATATGAGCCTTTAGGATGTGAATCCTATAAACGAATATCCTATTTAACATTAGGTTAGAAACGAGCCTTTAGGTTAAACTATAAACGAGTTTCCTTAAAAATTATGGGGGTACTAAAAAGTATCCCCATATCTTTGTAAATGGAGGAATATATGAAAAATAGTAAGAAATTGAAAATGGGAAAATTAAATTTTTATATAATAGATGATAATTACATAGAATATTTAAGTAAATTTGATAAACACATTGCTTATAATAAAAATGGGAAAAGACCATATATTGGAGTTGTTTTTGTAATAGAAGAACATTATTATTTTGCACCTTTATTTTCGCCAAAACAAAAGCATAAAACATATAAAGATAATTTAACTTTCTTTAAGATTGTAAATGAGAAAACAAAAAGTGATTTAGGAATTATAAGATTTTCAGATATGATTCCAGTACCTCAAGATTGTGTTTTTTTGTTAGATATAAAAGGTAAAAGTTATGGATACAAAAGGCTACTTTCTGAACAATATTCTTATATAAATAAACCTGAACATAAACAAAAGATTATGGATAAAGCTACAAGAATTTATAATATAGTTACTGGTAATAAAAAGAGTAAAGTATCAAAATTCTATAAAGATTTAAGTTGTGATTTTAAATTATTAGAAGAAAAATGTTTAAAATATAAATTCTAATAATATGTATCTTCTAAACTCCAAACAACTTTTTTTGAGTTTTGGTTTATTTTTGGCATATTAGAAGCCTGTCAAAATATCCACTTTAAATCCATAAAAAAGCCTCAAGTGGATATATTAAAGGTATCCATTTGAAGCCTAGTTTATATCCACTTTAATAATAAATATAGATATAAAAATTGTATAAACAAATAGTTCCTCCAAACAAAACGAAAACTGGCCTTGGGAAAGGGGGAATTTTTAATGTGGACATATAATAAAACTTTACAATATCCAATCAATATTAAATGTACAGATCCAAAACTTGCAAAAGTAATTATTTCACAATATGGTGGACCAGATGGAGAACTTGCTGCATCACTTCGTTATTTATCACAAAGATTTGGTATGCCAGATCAAAAAGCAAAAGCAATACTAAATGATATTGGAACTGAAGAATTAGCTCACTTGGAAATGGTTGGAACTATTGTACACCAACTAACAGATGGAGCTTCAATTGAAGAGATTGAAAAAGCAGGATTAGCATCATATTATACAGATCATGGTGTAGATGTATACCCTTCATCTGCTGCAGGAGTTCCTTTTACAGCAGCATATATTGCATGTAAAGGTGATCCAATTGCAAACTTACAAGAAGATTTAGCAGCAGAGCAAAAAGCTAGAGCAACTTACGAAAAATTAATTAATCTTTGTCGTGATAATCCAGAAGTTTTAGATCCATTAAGATATTTAAGAGAAAGAGAAGTTGTTCACTTCCAAAGATTTGGTGAAGCACTTCGTGGTGTTCAAGATAAATTAGCTGAAAAGAAATTTTATATGAATGACATGAAACCTTATGATAATATGAATGATAATTGCGGATGTAATAGCTAGTTTAACCTAATTTAATATTTTAATTAAAAAGAGGGCTCTAAAATGAACTATCTACTTTTAAGATAACAGTTCAAAATAGGAACCCTCTTATTAGTTATTTGCTGAAAACTTTTGTTTAACAGTATCAATTTTAGATTGTTCAACAGTAGTAGTTTTATACCAACCTTTTTCAGCCATTAGATTATAAATTTTATTTTGAATATCTAACGATTCATTTAAAGCTTCTTTAAAAGCAGTATGCACTTCTGCTGTTGTTGATTCTATTGTTCCATGAAGATATAAATCACAAACACCTTTTATTATTAATAATTCTTTTTCCATTAAATCTTTATCTTCCATTTTTTCCTCCTTATAATAGATTTAAAAATTTGTTAAATAATTCTGTATGTTTTTGTTCTAACTGACTAATATAGTTAGAAAGATTAGAATCTGCTAACTGCGTAGATGTATTTTTACTACATATTTTCATAAAATTTTCATGACCCAAAGCATCTTCAACATATAAAAGTTCTTTACTTGTCATAATAATCACCACCTATAATGATTATTAACAATATTTTTAAAATTTATACAAAAATTGAATTATAAAAATTTAATAACCTATATTATTTCAAATTATCATTAATTTTTTCTAACATCTCCTTATATGCTTTTAATTTAGACCTTTCTTCATCTATTTTTGCTTGTGGAGCTTTATTTATAAAACCTGAATTAGATAACATTTTTTCACATCTAGCAACTTCTGCTTGTAAATGTTTCTTTTCTTCTTCTAGTCTCTCCCTCTCCTCTTTCATATTAATTAAATCATCTAACGGTATATATAATTCAATTCCATCTTTCATAATTGATATACTATTTTCTGGTATACCTGATTTATCTTTTTGTATTTTAATTGAATCTCCAAATCCTAATTTTAATATAAACTCTTGAGCTTCTAAAATATCTTTTTCATATTTTTCAGTTACAAATATTAATTTTGATTTTTTACTTGGATGTATATTTTTAGTATTCCTTATATTTCTAATTTCTACAATTATATCTTTTATTTTTTCAACTGTTTCCTCTTCATTATTAAATACAAATTCTTTTCTAATATCAGGCCATTTTGCAACTATTAAATCTTTTGTTCCAAATACTATAAGATTTGGATAAATCTTTGCTGTTATAAATGGCATAAATGGATGTAATAATTTTAATGAAGAGGCTAATACATGGCTTAATACATCACTTACTTGTATTTTTACATTTTCATCATCACTATAAATTCTTGGTTTAACCATTTCAATATACCAGTCACAAAATTCATTCCATATAAATGAATATATTTTATCTAGTGCAATTCCTAAATCGTAATTTTCTATATTTTTTGTTACATCAACAACTAATTTGTCAAATTTATTTAATATCCATTTATCCTCTATTTTAAAATATTGTGGATTATATGATTTATTTTTTTCAAAAGCTTCATAACAAAATTCTCTTACCTTTTCCTCTTCTGCTAAATTACTACTTACAAATTTAGCTGCATTCCAAATTTTGTTTGCAAAATTTGATGCTTGTTCCAGTTTTTCAGGCATATACCTTATATCATTTCCCATGGTTGTACCAGATAACACAGAAAATCTTAAACTATCAGCACCATATTGATTAATAATTTCTATTGGGTCTATTCCATTACCTAATGATTTTGACATTTTTCTTCCTTTACTATCACGTACAATACCATGTACTACAACATCTTTAAATGGATTTTTATTAGTAAGTTCTATCCCCTGTGTCATCATTCTGGAAATCCAAAATGTTATAATATCATATCCTGTGACTAGTGTATTAGTTGGATAAAATGTTTTATAATCATTATTATCTTTGTTTGGCCACCCTAATGTTGAAAAAGGCCATAATGCTGAGCTAAACCATGTGTCTAGTGAATCTTCATCTTGATGTAATTTAGTAGAACCACACTTTTCACATTTTTCTGGTAATTTCTTTGCTACATTTATATGTTCACATTCATCACAATAATATACTGGAATTCTATGTCCCCACCACAATTGTCTTGATATACACCAATCTTGAATATTATCTAACCAATTAAAATACATTTTTTCATATCTTTTAGGAACAAATCTAACTTCATCATTTCTAACACTTTCTGTTGCTCTTTTAGCTAAATCTTTCATACTTATAAACCATTGTTCTGAAATTCTAGGTTCAATTGTATTATGACATCTATAACATTTCCCTACATTATGTGTATAATCTTCTGTTTTTATTAAAGCCCCTATTTCTTCTAATTTTTTAACAATTAATTTTCTTGCATCTATTGACTTTATTCCCTTATATTCTGGAACTAAATCTCCCATAATTGAACTATCATCAAATACTTCAATAATTTCTAAATTATGCCTTAATCCTGCTTGATAATCATTTGGATCATGTGCTGGTGTAATTTTTACACATCCTGTTCCAAATTCTTTTTCTACAAATTCATCTCCTATTATAGGAATTTCTTTATTCATTATTGGTAAAATACATTTTTTACCTATTAAATCTTTATATCTTTCATCTTCTGGATGTACTGCTACTGCTGTATCTCCTAACATTGTTTCTGGTCTTGTTGTTGCAACAATTATATATTTATCTGTGTCTTTAATTTGATATTTTATATGCCATAAATGAGATGCTTCATCTTCATATTCAACTTCTGCATCTGATATTGTTGTATGACATGATGGACACCAATTTATCATCTTTTTTCCTTTATATATTAAACCTTTATTATATAAATTAATAAATTGTTCTAACACTGCTTCTGATAAACCTTCATCCATAGTAAATCTGTTTCTTTCCCAATCACAAGAACAGCCTAATCTTCTTTGTTGCTTTTGAATTGTACCACCATATTCTTTTGTCCAATCCCAAGCTCTTTTTAAAAATTCTTCTCTTGTTATATCTTCTTTGGTTATTCCTTCTTCTTTTTTCATTTTTTCTACTACTTTTACTTCTGTAGCAATAGCAGCATGATCAGAACCAGGAAGCCAAAGTGTATTATATCCCTGCATTCTTTTAAAACGTATTAGAACATCTTGTATAGTATCATCTAACGCGTGTCCCATATGCAATTTACCAGTTACATTTGGTGGTGGCATCATAATACAATAACTTTCTTTCGTTTTATCCATACTCGGTTTAAAATAACCTTTTTCTTCCCAATCCTTATATAATTTATTTTCAAATTCCTTTGGATCATATTTTTCATTTAACATAACATCTTCCTCCTTCTATTTTCATATAGGCCTATAAGGCATTGTTACAAGCTACCGCTAAAGCGGTTTCGTTTGACGGCTTTACGCCATGACTTTTGCGTTCTTACTACTTACTACCCTTAAAAGGGTCTTTATATTCACATAATACCCTGTACACCAAAATGCTCTATTCCCATATTTATATTTTAAATTTGCATGTCTTTCAAATATTATTAATGTACTTTTTCCTTTTAAATATCCCATAAATGATGATATACACAATTTTGGTGGTATGTTCACATACATATGTATATGATCTGGACATGCCTCTGCGTTTATTATTTCTACCTCTTTTCTTCTGCATAATTCTCTCAATATCATTCCTATCTCTTGTTTTAGTTTTCCATATATTTCTTTTCTTCTAAATTTTGGTGCAAACACTATATGGTACTTGCATTCCCATGTTGTGTGTGCTAAACTATCCGTGTATGGACTTTTCATACGTCCCACTCCTCTCATAATTAATATTTTTAGCCGTCAAACTTTAAATATTATATCATGTTTGGAGTGGGTATTTTTGTTACTTTGCTCAAAGCTATAATCTTTCCGTTACCACGGGCATAGCCCGTGGTTTACCCTTAAAGTTAACAAAAAACTCACCCTAATATAAGGGCGAGTTTTAATTCTCACGGTACCACCTTAATTACAAATGAATATTTGTATCTCAATTAGTTTTTAACGCTACTTAAGCGAATATTCTTACTTAATTTATTTGTTCAGAATATTAACAAAAAAGCTACCTTCTGTTTACCTTTTGTTTAAGAAGTTTACAGCCAAGACTCCTTTTCTCTATTAACTAGTATAAACTTACTCCTCTTTTTTATTGTCTTTTTTATAATATCTATATTATGGCATATCTTTTATTTTTTTTCAAGTATTTTTGTAATTTTCAGGGTAATTTTAGTATTACCTTGTTTTTAGCACGGCAATCACCCTAACGGGCGATACCGTGCTAATACATTGTTAGAACAAATTATTTGTCCATCTTATTCGATGAAATAGTCTACAGACCTACTATCCAACTGATACCTAAAACTGATATCAGAATAGTGTGAAATAGTTTCGGAATAGAAAAAAAGAAAGTCCTTTGATATAATTAATTTGTACAAAAAAATATCAAAGAAAGGACTTTCTTATGAAACCTATTATATCACAAAATT
>CANTHA010000096.1 GCA_947653375.1 uncultured Clostridium sp.
TAACAATAAAGTATTTTGAATTATAGTTCAAGCAATGATGTAAGGTTACATTTTATAATTATTTATCTACTTCTTTCAACAATTTCTACAATATCTGCTATATATTCTCCAATAACAGGAATATTTAATGTAACTATTTTTTGAAGTATAATTATTAAAACTGCTGTAATAACTGTTACACCTATTCCTATTCCAACACCTCTAAAAATTCCTGCAATCAAATTTCTTTTTATTATTTCCTTTTTATTTCCTAATATATATGACAATTCAGCAAAGTTACCTTCTTCAAGAATACCTGCTAATTTATTTATTGAATAATTTAAAATATTAAATTTCTTTTTTCTTAAATACATAAAATCCACCTATAACCTTTTTTATTATGGTGGATTTTTTTTATTTTTTTATTCTTATTTTTATATAATATTTTTATTCACTTACATTATCATTATTATTAGTAATATTAATTTCATTATTTACTGTTATTTGATTGTTACCTTTTTCTAATTCTTCTTTTTTCTTATCTTCTTCTTTTTTTACTGTTTCTAATGCATCAATTAATTCTTGTAATTTTTTAATATCTTTTCCCATCATTTCCCAATCATTATTACCATTTGATTGTGTTAAATTATTATTTGCTTTTATAATAGCTTCAATTAATCCTTCAACATCTTCAGTATTTTCAACTTCTATATTAACAGCATACTGAGAAAGTAAATTTTCTAATGCTTTTTGCAAATTATCTCCTATTGCTACTTTATTTCCAGAAGCAACAATTACCTTTTTTAACACTGGTACTTCTGTTTCATTTAACATAGTTTGATACACTGGTTCTACATATAACAATGTATTTTCTATTGGTACAACAATCATATTTCTTGTTAATTTTGTTCCTGTTGCATTAATAGTTTCTAATTCAGCTGAAATTGCCTCATCATTTTCAATTTGTTTATCTAACTGCATTGGTCCAACTATGTTACTATCTGCTGAAAATTTATATAATTTCAATTCATTTATTGAACCATTTGTACTTCCTACTAAATAAGAAATTAAATTTTGCTTTTCATCTGGTGTATACACTTGTACTAAGCCTAATTGTTCACCTTTTGTAGTTTTTACCATTGTATAATAAGAATTCATATATGTTCCTGTTGATTTTGTTGATTTAACACTATTATATTTTGCAATATCCCATAAGTCATCTGCTCTATATAATACATCTGGTTTTACATTATGATATGCCTTCAAAATTTCTGATTGAACATTATATAAAAATCTTGGATATACAAAATGATTTGATATGTCTTCTGGTATTTGTTCATCTAATTCAACAAATAAATCTTTATAGCTATTTCTATATGCCATTGCTATTGGATCTGTTCTATCTGTAATGTAGAAAGAAATTGTTCCATCATAACTATCTATTAGTACTTTTACAGAATTACGTATATAATTAATATTTTCTTTTATATTATCATGTTGTATACTTGCATATTGTGAATATGGATAACTACTTGAAACAGTGTATGCATCAATTACCCATACTATTTTACCTTCTTGAGTTATAACAGTATATGGGTTTTCATCATATATTAAATATGGTAATGCTTGTTTCGCTCTTGAAATTACTTCTCTATTTATTAATAGTTTACTATCACTAGTTATTTCATTAGAAAATGCCAAATTAAGATCACCTTTTGTTATACCTAAAACTAAACGATCTAAAAAGTTCAATTTTAAACCTGCATTTCCTTCATATGTAGAAGTATAATCTACTCCATTTTCATCTGTGTAATCATATTCTTGTTTATTTTTTGCATTTGTTGCAATAGTTTCTTTAGTTTCTAATCCGAAATACATTTTAGGTTGTGTAATATTTATCTTTTCATCTTTTCCCGTTATTTCTTTTTGTATATATTGTACATTTCCTGATTCTGTACTATTTGTAGCAGATGTTATTATTTGACCCATTCCATGAGTATATTCATATGTTTTATTATTATATGTTCTTCCAGAGTTAATAATTTCTCTTGGTGAAATATATACTAATTTTTCTTCTTCATTTATTTTATATTTTGCTAAATTTGCATTACGATAAGAAAAATATCCTGTACTAGTTTGATTATCTTCCAATGTCTTTAATACTATATCTTGGCTAATAACTGGTATATTTTTTATTACATTATCACTATTATTAACTTGTTCTGCAGTAATAGTTCCTGAATTTTGTAAATTTATTTCTTCTATATTTATGTTATATGCATTTTTCGTATTTTTTATATTTTCTGCAATATTATCCTTTTCTTTATCTAGTTCATTTGAATTTACAAATATTAAATCAAAACATATCATTACTAAAAATAATATAACTAGATATCCTGGTATTACTGCTAAATTTTTCAGTACTTTACTTGTATTTCCTTCTTTAAAGTATTTCAATGCTCTATAGGCAAATATTACTATTATTATTGCAAATACAGCATATCCCCATAATTTTATTGTTTTTTCTATTAACCCTGCTCCTACAATATCTAAATTATCATTAACTGTTAATATTTTTCCAAATAAAATATTCTGTGTTCCTAACATAGTCATTAATGTAGTTCCTATTACAACTAAAAATACATTTCTAAGTAATTTTTTCATAAATAAACTTTCTTTTAACATTTTTCCGTCAACAGCATCAAAATAGTGATTAAATACTATTATATAATATAATGCCATATAAATAGAAATTCCTACAACTACAGAAATTAGATAAATAACTATTGCTTCTATGACTGGCTTTTGGAATATGTAATAAGAAATGTCTAAATTGAATACAGAATCTTGTATTCCAAATGATGTGCTATTAATTAAAAGCATTATTTTTTGTGCAAATATTGATGATATAACTACACTTACAATTGCTGATATTACTAAGGATATTGATTTGTTTAACAATTTTGGCATTTTCTTGTTTTCTTTTTCAAAAAATACTTTTAATCCTTTTTTTATGCCTCTATTTGTAGTATATAAAACAAAATATAAAATAACAAAATTAACTGCCATTATAGAATATTTATAAATTAGGTTTGTATAGAATATATTTAAATATTTTTCTCCCAATTCTAAATATTGTAAATAACTTCCTCTTAATTGAATGTAGCTAACTGTTGCAAATATTAATATAAATATTATTACTAATATCATTCTTGTTTTATTATTTTTTTCACTTTTTTTTCTAGTTTCTTTAGTATTTGCAGTATCCATTATTGTTTCAACTTTTTGTTCTTTTATATAGTTATTTTTTTCTTTGGCATTTGTGTTTTCTTTCTTATTTTCTTCCACAATTTTTCCTCCCTATTATATAATTGCTTTTACAAAATCCTCAGAATTAAATATTTCCATATCATCTATTTGTTCACCTATACTAATGAATTTTACTGGAATTTTATTTTCTTCTACAATTCCAATTACTACTCCACCTTTTGCAGTACCATCTAGTTTTGTTAGTATTAATCCTGTTATATCTGCCTGTTCTTTAAATGCTTTTACTTGTGAGATAGCATTTTGTCCAGTTGTACCATCTATTACTAATAATACTTCTTTATCTGCTTCTGGCATTTCTTTATTTATTACTTTTTGTATTTTGTTTAATTCATCCATTAAATATTTTTTATTGTGTAATCTTCCCGCAGTATCAACAATTAGAATATCTGCCTGTTTTTCTTTTGTGATTTTTATAGCATCATATACTACAGATGCAGGATCTATTCCTTCTTCTCTTTTTACAATATCAGCTCCAGAACGTTTTGCCCATATTTCTAGTTGCTCAACTGCTGCTGCTCTAAATGTATCTGCTGCTGCTACTACTACCTTTTTACCATCTTTTGCTAATCTGTTTGCCATTTTTCCTATTGACGTGGTTTTTCCTACTCCATTTACTCCAATTACTAAAATAACTGATGGTTTTGTGTTTAAGTGTAATGAAATATCTGTCATATCCAATATTTCTTGCATTTCTTCTCTTAAAGCTTTCTTTACATCTTCTTCATTTTGTATTTTTTCTTTTTTTACTCTATTTCTTAAATTATCTATTATATTTATCGATGTATCCATTCCTACATCTGACATTATTAAGATTTCTTCTAGTTCTTCTAAAAATTCTTCGTCTACTTTTCTAAATGTACTAAAAACGTTGTTCATTTTTTCGTCTAAAGATGTTTTTGTTTTACTCATTCCATTCTTTAATTTTTCAAAAAATCCCATTAATTTTTCTCCTTGTCCTGTTTTTTTAAACGATGTGATTATTATAACATATTTTTTATCATATGTAAATTAGTTTTCTACAAAAAAAAGATATGCATTCTTCATACATATCTATATAATACACATTATTAATCATTTGTTCCTGTACCATCAAAAGGTATAAATTTATTTACTATACTTTCTTGTTCAACCTCTTCTGCTCTAAATGTCATAAATGATGTATTTATTTTTGTATCAACTAATTGTTCTATCTCTTCTTGTGTAGCATGTTCTGCTAATACTAATTCACTTACTAATATTTGTTTAGCATTATTTAGCATCTTCTTTTCACCAGTTGACAACCCTTTTTCCTTTTGTTTGAAACTTAAATTTCTTACTACATCAGCTATTTCATATATGTCACCACTCTTCATTTTGTCCATATTATCTCTATATCTTTTATTCCAGTTTTTATCCATAATAGTTTCATCTTTTTCTAATATACCAAAAACTTTATCTGCTGAACTTTTATCTATAATATCTCTTACACCAATTGATTCCGCCTTTGCTGTTGGTACCATTATCTTTACCTCACCTGGCATTTTCAATATGTAATAAGATTGTTTCTCTCCTAAAATATCTTTTTCTTCTATTGAATCAATTACACCTGCTCCATGCATTGGGTATACTATTTTGTCTCCTACATTAAACATGTAAGTCAACTCCTTTCAGTGTTTTATATATTTTAGCAAAAAAGATAATAAAGTTATGATAATATTTCGATAACTTTATTCGATTTTTTAACCATTTTTATTATACACCAAAAGTTGGTAAAAGTCAAAGCCTTTACCAACCTTTTTTTATGTATATTTTTCCTCAATCGCTTACCGCTCTAAGATGAAATTTTTTTATATTTTTTATTTATTTGTTGAACCAAATCCACCTAATCTTTCACCTTCTGCATTATCTTTATCACTTATTAGGTATTTTTGAAAAATTGCTTGTCCTATTGCTTCACCTTTTTTTATTTCTATATCTTCATCTTTTATATTATAAAAAGCAAACATTATATGCCCATCATTATCTGGATTCCCATAATAATCTTTATCAACTACACCTACACTATTTGATAATATTAGTCCCTTTTTCTTTGGGTTAGAACTTCTATTGTAAATAAGTAAAACTTCATCATCTTGCATATATGCTTTTATCCCAGTCTTTACTAGAGTTGGATTAGCTCCTTTCTTAAAACTAGGAACAATTATATCCTCTGCTGCCTCAACATCATATCCTGCTGAATACTTTGTTTTTCTTACAGGTAAATTTATTCCCTTATCTTCAAAACCCTTTGCTATTTCAAATCCTCTTATCTTTTCCATATATATTCTCCTCTCAATACTAAATATTTTTAATTTTTATTTTATCTGATTTTTTCATAATTTTATCTAATTGTCAATATCTAAATTTTTCAAGTTAGTTTTTTATTTAGATTTAAAATTATAATATATAGTAAAAACACTAATTCGCAGTTTGGGAAGACATTTATTAATACAGATAAGCTAGATTAACTCCTCTACATTTGAAAATTATTAAACTCACTTATATAATTAGTCTGACCAGCAAATAGCATATTTTAATATATTATAACTTTTAAATTAAACTATATTTTAAACTTTTGAGTAATATTAAAATCAAACATAAACTTTTCTTTTATCTCTTGTGGCAATAATAAAATATCCTTTATATCTTCTTTTTTTATAATCTCAGGTATGAAATTTCCACTATCTTTATATTTTGGATCATTTGAAAATTCAGGTCCTGTACCTGTACCAAATTTTCCACCTATGTATTCACATAAGAAAAAATATTCTTTCTGATTAAATTTTTCAGATTTCATTTCATATAATTTCTT
>CANTHA010000097.1 GCA_947653375.1 uncultured Clostridium sp.
GGATTTAAAAGAAGGAATGGTATTGACAGGTACAGTTAGAAACGTAATAGATTTTGGAGCATTTGTAGATATTGGAGTAAAACATGATGGGCTTGTACATATTTCAGAAATGAGTGATAAGTTTGTTAAAAATCCAGCTGAAATAGTTTCTGTTGGCGATATTATAAAAGTTAAAGTTATAAAAATAGATAAAGAAAGACAAAAAGTTGCATTATCAATGAAAGTTTAAAAAATTAATAATGATTTTATTCTAAATTGTTAGATAAATGAAATGAACCCTTTATGTTAGGAAAACATAAAGGGTTCATTTTTATGAAAACTCATTTTGTATTTTTTCGATTTCATTATAATGATTTTTTAATATATCTAAAAAAGTATCAGTTATTGTTGGATCAAATTGAGTTCCTTTACTAGATTCAAGTTCATTTAATACAGTGTTTATAGGTAGTGAATCACGGTATTTTCTTTTAGATGTCATTGCATCAAACGCATCAGCAATTGAAATTATTCTTGCAAGATAAGGAATATCAGTTCCTTTTAAATGATTAGGATATCCAGTACCATCATATTTTTCATGATGATATTTTACAATTGGAATTATTTCTTTAAAAACTGTTGCATTAGATAAAATATGAGCACCAATTGAAGGATGATTTTTTACTTCCGAATATTCATAATCTGTTAATTTAATTTCTTTTCTTAATATTGTATCAGGAATCCCTATTTTACCAATATCATGAAATAATCCACCAATATCAAGATTCTTTAAGTCTTTTTCTGGTAAACCAAGATAATTTCCAATTAATACAGAATAAGCAGAAACTCTATTAGAATGACCAATTGTATATGTATCTTTTGCTTCAACAGTATAACGTAATGTTTGAATGCTTTCTAAATAAGCTTGTTCTAATTTATCATACATATTAGATAATTTGTTATTAACTTTTTCAATTTCCTTTTTTTGTTTTATAGAATTAATTCCTGACTCAATTAATAAAAGTAATTGATTTAAATTACTACTTTTTTCGCAGAAGCCCTGTATATCAAGAGTTTTAATTATATCTAAAGTAGATTCCAAATTTTGATTATCTATCAAAAGTAAAATATATAAATTTCTATTAAGATTCCTTATTTCATTTATAATGTTATTAATATGAAGAGGTATCATAGTAAAATCCAAAATCATTAAATCAAAATCTTCATTTTTTATTTTATCTATAATATCTTTAGAATTCGTAATACTAGTAAAAGAATATCCAATATCTTCTAGGAATTTTGATAAAGAATTAAGAATATTAAAATCATTAGATATAGATATTATTTTATAGTTACTGTTTTCATTTTCTTCTAATTCCTGTAAATTCATATTCATAATAATATCTCCTATAATGGAATTAAAAATATTATATATATTAAAAAAAGAAAAATCAACACTAAAATTTAATTTAAATTAAAATATATGGTTAAAAAGCTATTATTTGGTAACAATAAAAAAGAGGTGTATACAGTGAAAAAAAGGCAAAATATAAGTAAAGAAAAGAAAATAGCAATTATAGCAACTGTTGCAATGATTGTTTGGGTAATATTATTTTATATGTATATTACATATAATAAAATAGAAATAAAAACTTCAAAATATGAAACAAGTAAAATACAATCCACAATAAAAGATGAAACTGTGGAAACTGTAGAAGAAAACAGTAAAAATGTGGCAGATATAATTGAAAAAACTACCGAAAGTGTAGTTGGGATTTCTAAATTAAAAAATGCTGGAACTAGTATACTTTCAAAATCTACAGAAAGTGAATTAGGATTAGGAACAGGTATTATTGTAAGTGATAATGGTTATATTGTAAGTAATGAACATGTAACTGGAAGCAAGTATAGTAAATGTTATATAACTTTAGAAAATGGTAATAATTATGATGGTACAGTGGTTTGGAGTGATTCAGATTTGGATTTATCTATTACAAAAATTGAAGCAAAAAACCTAACATATGTTAATTTAGGAGATTCAAATAAAATACGTATTGGAGAAACAGTATATGCAATAGGAAATCCTATAGGTTTTGAATTTAGAAGAACAGTTACATCAGGAATTATTAGTGCAAAAAATAGAACAATAAAAATTGATGAAAATAATGAATCATCATATATGACAGATTTAATACAGACAGATGCAACTATAAATCCAGGAAATAGTGGAGGTCCATTAATTTATCCTAATGGAGATATTATAGGAATTAATACTGTAAAGATTTCATCAGCAGAAGGAATTGGTTTTGCTATTCCTATTAATATAATAAAGCCTATAATAGAAAGTTATAGAAATTATAATGATTTTCAAGAACCAACAATTGGGATTTATGCATATGATAAAGAGGTTATTCCATATATGGATTCCAGTTTTAACATTAAATTAGAAAAGGGAGTATATGTTGCTCAAATTATAAAAAAGGGACCTGCTGATAATACAGAATTAAAAGAAGGAGATATTATTACAAATATAGATTCAAAGGATCTTTCTACAATGAACGATTTAAGAGAATATATTTTTACTAAAAAACCAGGAGATGAAATAAAGTTACAAGTAAGAAGGGGAAAAATAAGTAAAGAAGTTTCTTTAATTCTAGGTAAAAAATAGAATAGAATTCTAAAATAACCTCTTATTAGATAAAAAGTTTAATAAGAGGTTATTTTTTAATCTTTATAATTGTATTTTCTTGCATAATCTTTTGTTTCTTTATTACACATGTAAACTTCTGATCTATTTTTCTTTAGGAATTCTATAATTTGATAAACATCAATCCATATTTCATTATTACTATCAAATTGTGATTCATCAAATATAAGTTGCATACCAAAATGTAAATGAGGAACATTTATGTTATTAACATTTTCTTTAATACTATAACCAGTCATACCAAGATAACCTATTACATCTCCAGCTTGAACAGTTGAACCTTCTTGAATTCCTTCTGCATATGGATGGTTTTTCCTTAAATGAGCATAATAGTAGTAACGTTTAGAGTCATTACTTTTAATTCCAATTCTCCAACCTCCATATTGATTCCAACCTAAATGTACTATTGTACCTGATTCAACAGCAATAATTGGAGTTCCTATACTTCCCATTAAGTCATTTCCTAGATGAGTTCTTTTAAAACCATATGATCTTGAATTTCCAAAATCATCATAATGGCTAAATGCATAATTTTTAGCAATAGGAAGAAATGCTTTTAATCCATATTTATCTTGCGAATTTATAGAGTTGTCATCATTTTTAGATTCAATAGAATAATTACCAATAAATCCTCCAAGAGCTACAGAATAACTTTCATAATAATAAGAGTAATATTTCATATCTTTTGTTAATTCGTTTATATTTTTTCCATTTTGAAGTTCATTTAGTAATTTATTTAAATCACTTTCTCTGTAATTTTTAAAGTTGCCACCATTTTTACATGCAAGATATGCTAATAATTCAATCCAATTATATTGGATAGCAGAGTTATTATTATGAGAATCTATATCTAATTTTGATGTTTTATTTAAAACTTCAGAGGTTATATTAAAATCAACCCATTTAATAAAATCTTTTTTTTCTTCTTTTTTATCAACTTCGTTATTTATTTCTTCCTGATTGGCAAAAGAATAAAATAACATTATAGAGCTTGATAAAATACATAACAAAAGAGAAAAAATTAATATTTTTTTACTTATTTTAAATGTATGAAAAAACATAAAATACACCTCTTAATAATATATGGAAATAAAAGTTATAATATGATAAAATGGATAAAGCATTGGAGGAGGAATAATAATGAATAAGTTTATGGATATAGCATTAAAAAATGCAATTCAGGGAATTGAAGGAAATGAAGGAGGGCCATTTGGAGCAGTTATTGTAGATTGTGAACGGAAATATTATATCAAATGGAAATAATAAGGTTATAAAAAATAATGATCCAACAGCACATGCTGAAATAATTGCCATTAGACAAGCTTGTGAAAAATTAAAAACATATGATTTATCAGATTACATTTTATATACATCTTGTGAACCATGTCCAATGTGCTTGTCTGCGATTATTTGGTCAAATATTAAACAGGTTTATTATGGATGCACAAGAGAAGATGCAGAAAATATAGGTTTTAGAGATAATATTATTTATGATTATCTACAAAATAGAAAAAGTGAATTACTAAATATAAAAAATATTGATAGAGGACAGTGTCTTAAGGTTTTTGAAAATTATAGTAATATAAATGGCATAATTTATTAAAAATAAAGAGAACTTTAAAAAGAATAGTATTTTACAGGATTAATTAATTGTATAATAAAAAAGCACCTATAAAGGCACTTTTGGTGCGACTGGAGGAATTCGAATCCCCGACCTCTCGGTTCGTAGCCGAGTGCTCTATCCAGCTAAGCTACAGTCGCATGTAATGAAAATATTATAAAGTACATTTACAACATTTTCGATATGAAATTTATATTAAGGGGAATTTCAGGGGAAAACTGTTCACGCTATCTCTTGAAATCCCTAAATATCAATATTTATAAGTTTAAAGGTGTGCGTTTCGTAGCCTGCCATTCTATCCAGCTAAACTACAGGCACATATAAAATATGCTTTTGGTATAAAAATATTATAAAGGATATTTACAATATTTTCAATAGGTTTATATTAATTATTTACATAGTATTTTTAAAATTATTGTAAAAAGTATAAAAATATAGTATAATACATAAAGCTAAAAAGAAAAGGAGAAATATTATGTTTGAAAAATTAGAAGCTGTCGAAGACAGATATGATGAGCTAACAAAATTAATTGCTAATCCAGAAATAATATCAAATCAAACAGAATGGCAAAAATTAATGAAAGAACATGCAAGTATAGAAGAAGTAGTAGTAAAATTTAGAGAATACAAAAAAATAAAGAATAATATGGAAGAAGCAGAAGAATTAATGCAAGATTCTGAAATGAAACAACTTGCAGAAATGGAATTTTATGAAGCAAAAGAACAATTACCAAAAATTGAAGAAGAATTAAAAATATTATTAATTCCAAAAGACCCAGATGATGATAAAAATATTATTTGCGAAATTAGAGCAGGAGCAGGAGGAGAAGAAGCGGCACTTTTTGCTGGAACTTTATTTAGAATGTATACAATGTATGCAGAAAAAAAACATTGGAAATTAGAAGTATTAAATGAAAATGATACAGGATTAGGTGGATATAAAGAAATTTCATTTATGATTACTGGTAAAGGAGTTTATAGTAGACTAAAATTTGAAAGTGGAGTGCATAGAGTTCAAAGAGTGCCAGATACAGAAAGTAGTGGTAGAATTCATACATCAACTGCAACAGTTGCTATGCTTCCAGTGGTAGAAGATGTAGAAATAGAAGTTAATCAAGCAGATATAAAAATGGAAGTTTTTAGAGCATCAGGTGCAGGAGGGCAACATATTAATAAAACATCATCAGCAGTAAGATTAATTCATGAGCCAACAGGAATTGTTGTAGAATGTCAAACAGAAAGATCACAATTTCAAAATAAGGATAATGCAATGAAGATGTTAAAAACAAAATTATATGAAATAGAGAAGCAAAAGCAAGATAGTGAAATAGCAAATAGTAGAAAAACTCAAGTAGGATCAGGGGATAGAAGTGAAAAAATTAGAACATATAATTATCCTCAAGGAAGAATAACAGATCACAGAATTGGTATGAGTATTTATCAAATGGAAAATTTTCTAAATGGTGATATTGATGAAATGGTTGATAATTTAATTGCAGCAGATAGAGCAGAGAGGTTAAAAGGTGAAGAATAATAAATAAGTAATAAAATAAAACTTCTTAAAATAAATTTAAATAAGATTTTTTTTAAGGAGTTTTTATTGTGAATGAGATTTTAAGAACAACCTTATTAGGTTTATTTTTTGGAACATTTGGAACTACATTAGGAGGAATAATAGGTGTAGTAATAAAGA
>CANTHA010000098.1 GCA_947653375.1 uncultured Clostridium sp.
TTTTACCAATTCCTTTTCTACGATATTTATCATCAATATAGAAGTTATCTAATTCAGCAAGTGTTTTTGTTGCACAAGATGTTTTTCCAATTATCCTTCCTGCTAAATAACCTATTACTTTACTATTATCCTCTGCAACCCAAACAGTACCATTTCCAATTAGTTCTTTGAAATATTTTTCTCCTTTTTCTGAAAATGTCCATTCCATATTAAGTGCTGAATCAAAATTATTATATTCTAAATCAAATAACTTATAATTTAATTCTTTAACAAACTTTAAATCATCTATATTAGCTTTTCTTATTATCATATTAAATTCACACTCCTACATACTCTTTTGATTTTGTAATCTTTATATCATACTTATCAAAATATTTTTTCTTTATTTATTATAATATTTTCTCATATATAAATGCTCTTTCAGTTAGTATGTTTCCTAGCTTACCATATTCTTTATTTTCCACTATTGTTTCATAAATCTTTTTACATCCAAGTTTTTCATATATGCCATAACTACAAGATTCATCTGTTAGAATTTGAAGATTTTTCATTTTATCTTTTTTAGCCAATTTGAAAATTTCTAGCAATATTTTTTTACCAATGCCTTTTCCTCTACAATTTTTATCTAAAATTAGCATTGATACCTCTCCATCTCAATATTTTTTATTTGTTAAGATGTATAATCATCCGTGCATTTTTGATTAAAAGTTTCTTTGTAATCATCATATCTTGCACTTATATTGAATTGTGTAATTATTTGTAATTTTTCAACTTGCTCATCAGTTAATTCTAAATTACATTTTTCAGCAAGTGCCAATAAGTTATGAGATTTTATAGCATAAGGATTTTCTTTGTTATTTTTAGCATATAAAACTTTTAATAATTTCTCTATCACTAAATGTCCAAAAAATAGAGAATAACTATTTTTCTTATTACTATATAATACATTCATTACATTATAATCTTCATCACTACTATTTTGCCAATATTCCATTAAATTTATATTATCCATATTCTCGTTCCTTTCTTAATTATATTCATATTATAGCATTTATTTTGAAATTTTACTACATATTATTGATATTATTTCCTATTTATTTTCAAGCATCCAATTATATAGTTTTTCTTCTTCTAATTTGCCTTGCTTGAATAGTTTGATTTTTGCTTGTGCTTCTTTTTTCCATTTGTCAAAATCTTTCTTTAATTGCTTATTATCTTTATTTCTTGAAACTATCATAATTTTCTTTTGATAACTTCTTCTATATTCTAATAAGGCAGGTACATTTTTCAAATTCTTTTTATAGGTTTCTAATGCACCTTTTTCTTTACAAGTCTTTCCTTTTTCATCTGGAAATTCGCAATATATTTCATCTTGTCTTGAACTTGGTATAAAGTATTTCCCACAATTTTGACATTGCTTTATAGGTAAATTCGGTGCTTGTACTATTTGTTCTAATACTACATACAAGATATTGCTCAATTTTTCATTTGTATAAATATTATGCTTTTTGATAGATAATGCATCATTTTCTAATTTTTCTACTAAACTTTTGTAACTTTCTTCGTGGTAGTCATTATCTTTACTTGCATAGCTATCTAAAAATACTTCAATTTTACTAGAATATCTATATACATAACTTTCGTGTTTGATTATATTTGCTATAAACTTTGAATTGGCACTTGCTTCTTCTAATCCTTTTATTCCATTAAGATTATAAACTTGATCTACACATTTTCTAAAATTCTCTTGTATTTCAATTAGTTCATAAGAACTATCTTCAAATACCCTTTTCATAATATCAAGCATTTTCTTTTCTGATGTATAGGTATCTTCTAATTCTTTATATGGTACATATTCTTTTAATAGTTCAAAACCATAAGCATAGAAGAATGTTGTATATGCTTTTTCAAATTATTAAAAAAGAATGATTTAAGAATAATTCGTTTTCACGATTTAAGGCATACTTGTGCCAGTTTATTACTTGCTGAAGGAATCAATATGAAACAAATTCAAGTGTGGCTAGGACATGCACACTATTTCAGAGTGCGAACTGCATAACCCAAATGTCCCCCTTAAATCTCCATTTCATCATCCTTACTTTTATGTTTTAAATCAATTTTCCATCTAATACTTGTTACTTATAATATAAATAACAAAACACAAGAATATGAATTAATATAAAAACATATTCTTATGTTTATTTACATTGCTATTCTAGTTCTTCTATATTCATTAATATCCTTTTCACATTCGTCTGCACTTTTTCTTATATCTGCTAACCTTTCTTTTAATGTTAGTTTTTTCCTTCTTTCTGCATTATATTCTCTAATTTCATGTATATCTTCTATTGTGAATTTATCACTTATATTTGGCTTATTCATAATTAATCTACCTCCTTAATCCTTTTCATTTAAAAGTACATATGGAGCATATATATCTATATTATTATATCTTTTTGCAAATGTTATTCTTCTTACACCATTTATAGTATCTACATTTACCATATGCTTAAAATTCCATGATACAATAATATTACAATCATTTAATATCGCAGAAGCTATATGCAAACAGTCATCAAAGCTTTTTGGATTTAATATACCTTCTTTTATAATTTCATTTGCAATTTCTTCTGTTTCTTCTGTTATCTCTACTCTTTTATAGTTTATTTGTGCTAAATATTCTTTTAATATAGTTCTTTTTGGCTCTTTGCATTCATTGATTTCTACTAATACTAAATCACTAATTACGACTTCATATTTTCCTGTTTGTAATATATCCCATACTTTTCTAGTTTGTTCCATTTTTTCTGGAACATCTTCTTGCTCCAAATGACTAATAACTGATGTGTCTAAATATACTTTTAATTTACGCATAATTTTTATTTCCTTTCTTTTATTATAACACTTTTTCTATTTTCTCTATTAATTTCTTTACTTTTTCATCATAATCTTTACAACTATATAATTTGGGATGATTTTTATAAGCCTCTAATAATCTATTATCAGCTTCTATTGTATGCTTTCCTTCATCTTTTCTTGCTTTATTATTATCAGATGTATATAATTCAGGGTACTTGTTTGCTACTGCTTCCATATGCATAATACCATCATAACTACTAATTATTTCTTCATATGTTGTATTTAATTTTTTTGCAATCTCGTCAAAATCTGCTCTATCTATAAACATCATAGCATCTATTGGACATCTATCAAAAATAATTAAATTCTTAATGCTTTCTGACAATTGAATAGCTTTTTCATATGTTTTTTGTATTTCAATTTGCATTTTTATTACTAATTCTTGAAAATTTTTTCCACCAATTTTCTGTGCTGTAATCCCTCCTAGTATTAATATTGTTGCTATTTCATTTACTATATATACATCATATCTAAGTTTTGAAAAATATTCTTTTATATATTTCAAAGATTCTGTTTTGCCTCCACAAGCTCCTTCTGTTAATACTATTTTTTACATATTTTATTATCCATATAATTTATTTTCCCTACCTTTACTAAATTAACTCAAATTTTATTATTTTTACTAATGTATTTTCATCTACTGTTCTATTATAATATGTACTATATGTTTCATACATTTTATCTTTAGATGAAAATTTTTCATATCCATCTAAATCATCTTCATTTAAATCTTTAAATTTCTTTTCAATTACATTTATAATTTTTGCATTAGCAAATTCTTCTTTTGTTTCCCAAACTAAAAAATGTATAATATCACCTTCTTTTATATCTTTATCATCAAATATTCTCCATGTAGTTGTCTTTTGATTTTTTAATATTAGTTCACTTAAATTCTTTCTAAATTTTAAAGTTTTTATTTACTTAATCCTCCACATTTATAATATTACTTTCTCACTTTAAATAATCTTTTTTTTATTTATATTATCATATAAAGTCAAAAAAAGAAAGCATTTTTTTAATAGGGATGAAATTATAAAAGTTTTTTTTAAAGCTTCTAACCTAATGTTATATCACTTTTATTTGAATTATAAAAAAAAATTGTCTCACAATTTTTGCAGGAAGAGGCGACTCTAAAATCGTCCCAAGACAGCTTAAAAACGAGGTTTTTAACAGATGCATAACTTTATTTTTAGATGCACATACGAGGCAATCTTTTTTCGCTTATTTATGACTTTTTTGATATTTTTGGAACTTATCTTATAGAATTTTAATATTTTTAGGGTTTAATCGGCAAGTTCGCACTCTCAAAAGGTATGCACATTCTAATTATAATACTACTGCAAATATCTATGCACATTTAGATAGTAGTAGTATGGAACAAAGTGGTATTGCAATATCTAATATACTTTCTATAAAGAATGAAAAAGAAGTAGCCTGCTAAAAACTACTCCAATTTCAAATTTTTTAGATATTTTTTTAGATGTTACAGAAAACTTGGTGATTTTCTGTTCGCTTTTTTGTTTGGTGCCTTCACCTGGAATCGAACCAGGGACACAAGGATTTTCAGTCTCCTGCTCTACCAACTGAGCTATGAAGCCATAAGATTGCACCAAAGATTTTCAGTTTTCTGTGCTACTTAATATTAGATGTTTGTTGTTGTTAGTTATTATTATTTAAAACCTATGGAATTAGCACCTTTGGGAGTAATTTATATTAAAGATATTTAAAAGTTAGTAAAAAGCAAAATGACTTTTTTGAGAGAAATTTTTTAGATGTTTTTTAGATATTTTTTGATGATAATAAAGTTACTATTGATATAATTTTTTGGTTTTCTATAACAGAATATTTCATTTTAAGGTAAAGGTACTCTACTTTAATATGAAATCGCCTTAAAATCGATTTTAGGGCTTAATTGAATAAAGAATATGATAACTACTTGTAGTTTTAAAACTATGGGTAGTTTTTTATGTTTAAAAGAGAAATGCAACACCTCTTGAAAAGTGTTTGGTGTGATGAGCCGATGCTATAAAGTTCATTCGTATTTGTATAAGCAGTCTAATTATACAAAGTGCGTAAGTGAGATTTTAGAACACAGACTCACAATAATAAAAGAGTATTCGGTGGCGTATTTGATGTGGATTTGTAATTGTAAAAAGTTTGGGCAAGTATGAACAAAGATACTTAAATGTATCAGCAATTATAGTAGTAATATTACTACTTACTAGACTACCTATGAAACGAGGCGAACGACCGACGGTTTCAGCTTATATAGGTGTAATAATTCTATTTTTCATAAATGGGATTATTACACCTAATTCACTTTAGCTCTCTCCCTCTGGTTTCTGCTTGGTAGTTGCTAAAGTGAATGGAGTAAGAAAAATTTATTTTTCTTGCTCAAATTTCATAAAAATTGCGATAAGCATTTTTTATGAAATAACCTAAAAATGCGAGTAGCAATTTTTAGGTTTGGGGTGTGGGGTTTGAAAAACCCTGCCATACTGACAAACTTGTTTGTCTAGTATGTTAGACATTCAAAGAATATCTTGAGCAAAGAAGGAGGTGCAAAGAAGATATGAGTTATGCTATTATAAGAAATGATAAATTAACAAGAGTGGATGCACAAGGATCGTACATTCACAATGATAGAAGGTCAAAAGGTCATTCTAATAAAGATATTGACCCTACAAGAACACATCTTAATTTTTGGTGTAAGAAAAATGAACTGACTTATATAAAAGAATTTGATAAAATGAAAAAGGAATATGATTTAAAAGGCACTATTAGAAGTAATAGTAATATCATGTGTGAAATGATGATTACTTCTGATAATGCTTTTTTTAATAAAATTGGTTTAGAAGAAACAAAACGATACTTCAAAGAAAGTTATAAATTTGTATGTAATTATAAAAATCT
>CANTHA010000099.1 GCA_947653375.1 uncultured Clostridium sp.
ATTAATAATATGTGAGCCAGAAGCGGAAATCGTAAAAACCATTTTTCATAAGGCTAGTTTACGGAGAAGAAGTAGGAACTATCAAAAACTATCTCAATGACAACAAAATACCAACAGCGAATCAATTAAGATACAACAAAGCAACTTTTTGGGAAAATAAAACAGTCAAAAACATACTAAAAAATGAGGTATATATTGGAAATACGGTACAAAATAAGAGAAGTAGAATAAGTTATAAAAACAGAAAATTAAGAAGTAATCCACAAGAACAGTGGAACATTGTGGAAAATACACACGAACCAATCATTGAAAGGCAAGTTTTTAACAAAGTACAAAAAATGGTAATGGTACAAAAATATAATAGAAATGAAAAAAAGCATAAGTTTTTATTAGATGGACTATTGGTTTGTTATGAGTGTAAACACAAAATAGGAGTAAGAACGAGAAAAAATGGAAAACTAGATATGGTATGTAACAATTATCGTAGAAATTCAAAACTAGGACTTTGTACTTCACATGGATTTAGTTATGATACATTAGAGAAAGATATTCTACAATACATAAGAAAACTGTTTTTAGCAATTGATAGTAAGAAAATAGAACTAAATATAAAGAATAATCGAACAAAACAAGATTATGGAAAAATGCTCAAACGAAAGCAAACGGAAATCAACCTTATAAAAGACAACATGGACAAAATGTATATGGATAAATTAAACGGTAAAGTTAGCGAAGAAATGTATGAAAGGCTATTTAACAAACTAATCAATGAAATAAATCAAAAAGAAAAGGAATACAATGAGTTAAAAAACAAAAAAGAAGATACTTTGCAAGATGATAGTAAAGAGATAGAAAAGATTGTGAAGGAATTTCTAAAATTAGAAAAGCCAACACCTGAAATAATGAAGGTAATTATTAATAAAATAGAAATACACCAAAATAAGCAAGTAGATGTTTTGTTTAATTTTAAAAAATTGCAAACTGTATCAAAAAGTAGTTATAAAAACTTGTAACAAAACTGAAAAAGTAATGGTAAAAACTTGCATAAAATTTTAAAAAATCGTATAATCTATATTAGAGGTGATAATTCATGCTAAAAAGAAAAATAACAAAAACACTGATAGATTGGAAAAATGAAGAAAATAAGCAATGCTTATTAGTACGAGGAGCTAGACAAGTAGGAAAAACTTTTATAATAGAACAATTTTGTAAAGAGAACTATGAAAGTTATATTTATATAAATTTTGATTTATCTCCAACACTAAAAGATATATTTAATGGGGATTTAGATGCCCATACTTTAATTATGAAATTAGAGGTAACATTTCCGGATATAGAAATAAAACCAGGAAAAACCGTTTTATTTTTAGATGAAATTCAAAGTTGCCCAAATGCTAGAGTTGCTCTAAAAAGTTTTGCAATGGATAGGAGAATTGATGTTATAGCATCAGGTTCATTACTTGGATTATATTATAAAGAAATAACATCATATCCAGTTGGTTATGAGAGAATTGTAGATATGTATCCACTTGATTTTGAAGAGTTCTTATGGGCAGTTGGAATAAAACAAAATTTAATTTTAGAAGTTAAAAAATGCTTCGAAAACAAAACGCCAATTGATGACTATATATTAACACAATTAAACAAACAATTTAAAATGTTTTTGCTAGTAGGTGGAATGCCAAGAATTGTAGATGAGTATGTTAGAAAAAAAAGTTTAGGGAAAGTTATGTCTTTACAAAAATCAATGATTGAAGATTATAAATTAGATGTTGTAAAATATGCAGAAAAGACAATTAGGCAAAAAGTCTTAAATACTTTTGATAGTATTCCTGCACAATTAGCAAGAAAAAACAAGAAATTCTCTTATGTAAATATTTTAGAAGGGGAGAAAAATGTAGGAGAAAGAAAATATAGCAGTAGTATTGAATGGTTAAAAAATGCTGGAATTATTAATTATTGTTATAATCTTACAGAACCAGCAGCTCCATTAAAATCAAATTTACGTTTACATTGTTTTAAAATATATATAAGAGATACAGGGCTATTAATATCAATGTATGAGGAAGGAATACAAAAAGATATATTAAATGATGAATTATATATTAATGAAGGTGCCATTTTAGAAAATGTATGTGCTGAAGAAATTCAAACTCGATATAGTGATCTAATGTACTATGAAAAAAAGAGTAAATTAGAAGTGGATTTTATATTAAACATTAATGGAACTGTAACAGCAATTGAAGTAAAATCAGGAAATAACAAACAATCAAAATCTTTGAATTCAATTGTTAATAATTATAAAACAGTATCAAGATATATTAAATTAGAAAAAGATACAAATATATACGTTGATAGTTTAGGAATTGAACATTATCCTTTATTTATGATGATGTTTATATAAAATGCAAAACTGACTAATCTTGACTAATCTAATATTGGATATTAGATTAGTCGAAACGAAAATCGAAATTGTCTACTTTGACCTCAACCAGAAGGAATATCTATGGCAGTTCCAATGAAAAATGGTGGAATGAAAGTAATTAGAGTAATTTTTTATGTAGTACTATCAGGAATAACTACAGGAGTAGGAGCATTTTTTGGAGCAATAATAGGTTCTATTTCTCAAGAAATAATTGCAATTTGTTTAAGTTTTGCTGCTCGGAGCAATGCTATATATTGTATCAGGAGAATTAATACCAGAATCAAATCAATTATATCATGGAAGAATGACAGCAATTGGAAATATTATAGGATTTTTAATAGGAATTTTTGCTACAAAATTATAAACAGATGTTAAAAACACATAATTTTATATCAAAAAATATCATACAGAAAAAATGTTTGTAAATTATTTATTTTATATTGACTTTCGTATCTAGTAATTATATAATCTAACAATAAAATAAGGAGTGCAATAAAATGAAAGATATATTACAAGAATTAAATGATAAACAATATGAAGCAGTAACAAATACAGAAGGACCATGTTTAGTTATAGCAGGAGCAGGAAGTGGAAAGACAAAAGTATTAACACATAAAATAGCATATTTAATAGGAGAAAAAGATGTAAAACCATGGGATATTATAGCAATTACATTTACAAATAAAGCAGCAAATGAAATGAAAGAAAGAATTGCAAATTTAATAGGAGATTCAGCAAAAGACCTATGGATGGGAACATTTCACTCAATATGTGTAAGAATTTTAAGAAGATTTATTGATAGAATAGGATTTGATACTTCATTTATTATCTTTGATACATCAGATCAAAGAACACTGGTAAAAAATTGTTTAAAAGATTTATCAATTGATGACAAGCTATTTACAGATAGAAGTGTATTATCAGAAATAAGTAATGCAAAAAATGATATGTTAGAGCCTGAACAATACATGGCTAAAGCAAGTGGAGATTTTAGAAAAGAAAAAATGGCTGTAATATATGAATTATATCAAAAAAGATTAAAAGAAAATAATGCTATAGATTTTGACGATATAATAAATTATACCATAAAAATATTAATGGAAAATCCAGATATTCTTGAATACTATTCAAATAAATTTAAATATGTATTAGTAGATGAGTATCAAGATACAAATAAAGCCCAATTTACACTAGTAACTTTATTTGCCTCTAAAAATGGAAATATTACAGTTGTTGGAGACAATGATCAGGGAATTTATAGTTTCAGAGGAGCTGATATTTCAAATATATTAAACTTTGAAAAAGACTTTCCAGGAACAAGAATAATAAAATTAGAACAAAATTATAGATGTACAGGAAATATTTTAAATGCTGCAAATAGTGTTATAAAGAATAATGAAATAAAATATAAAAAACAATTATGGACACAAAATGATAAAGGAAATTTACCTAAAGTATATTTAGCAGATAATGAATATGATGAAGGAAGTTATGTTGCAACTCAAATTGAACATTTAAAAAGAGAAGAATATTATAAATATTCAGATTTTTCTGTATTATATAGAATGAACACACAATCAAGAGCAATAGAAGATATTTTCAGAAGAGAAAACATACCATATAAAATTATAGGTGGATTAAAATTCTATGAGAGAAAAGAAATAAAAGATATTGTTGCCTATTTAAGACTTATACATAATATTTCGGATAATTTGAGTTTAAAGAGAATTATAAATGAGCCTAAAAGAGGAATTGGAAAAACAAGTTTAGACAAAGTTGAGCAAATAGCAAATAGTAATGAAATTTCAATGTATGAAGTTATAAAAAATTCTGAGCAATATGGATTAAACAGAGTATATTTAAATTCTAGAGAATTTATTAATATAATTGAAGAATTAAGAATAAAAAAACAAGAGTTTCCTATTTCAGAATTAATTAAACAAATTCTAAAAAAATCTGGATATATGAAAGCATTAGAAAACGAAAATACTATTGAAGCTGAAAATAGAATTGAAAACTTGAATGAATTTTTAACAGTTGCTATAGAATTTGAAGAAGAATTTGCTGAAAATTCATTAAGTGAGTTTTTAGAAGGAATTACATTATCTAGTGATATTGATAATTTAGAAGATGAAGAGGATTCAGTTACTTTAATGACATTACATAGTGCAAAAGGGCTAGAGTTTCCAGTAGTATTTTTAGTTGGAATGGAAGAAGGAATTTTTCCAGGTTATAAATCTATAGCTGAACCTAAAGAATTAGAAGAGGAAAGAAGGCTTTGTTATGTTGGTATAACAAGAGCTAAAGAGAATCTATTTTTGACATGTAGTAAACAAAGAACAATTTTTGGTTCTACAAGTTATAATGCTACTTCTAGATTTTTAAATGAAATACCAGAAGAATTGTTAGAAGGATACGAAGAAGCATTTGGTGATAATCATAAAGATACTATTCTAAAAGATTCTACTAATTCTTGGTCTTATGGTAGTAGAAAAAGTAATAATGTAAAAACATATAAAATAGAAGAAAAACAAAAAGTTACTGTTGGTGCTAGTAATAGTTTTGCTTTTAGAACAGCTGAAAGTTTTTTAAATAATTTAGGAAATAAAAATTTTAAAAGTGTTGATTTATCAAAATATAATCCAGGTACACGTGTAATGCATAAAAAATTTGGAGAAGGTGTAATTAGCAAAGTTGAACCTGAAGGTGACGATTTAAAAGTTGATATTGACTTTGAAAAGGTTGGACATAAAAGGTTAATGGCAAAGTTTGCAAAATTAGAAATAATATAAATAAAATAATTTTGTTTTTGCAAAAATGTTTTCTATTTAATATAAATAAAAAACATGAATTATATGAAATGTTAATAAATTGAGAAAAAGAAGAAGTTTTACACAAAATTTCTTCTTTTTATATGTGGTTTAGTTATCATTAAGTAAGTATTTAAACATATTAGATTTTATTGTTTTCTTCTATATGATAATAAATTTTATGCTATTGTATTTTTAACACTTAAATAACAATATAGTTTATATAACTCATACAAACTATATAATAGCAATTATTATTAAGTTTTATAATACAAACTTATAAAATTCATACAATTTGTAATATAAATGTAAACATATTATAATAAAGTGCATAATAGCTTATATCCGTAAATTTAGGTCATTTATAAGAAGAAAATGTCAAAAAATAATATATTGACCAATAGTTAAAAATGTTTTAATATTAATTATAGAATTTATAATGTATGAAGGAGTTAAGTTTCATGAAACCAAAATGTAAAAAGTTTACTCTAATTAATAAAATAATATTGGTCTTATTAATTTCATCAGT
>CANTHA010000100.1 GCA_947653375.1 uncultured Clostridium sp.
GAACTTTTCATCAGATATTCTCTTAGGGTGATCTTATCATAAATTAATCACATAAAAGCTATAATATGGTTGATTTTTTAGCAAAAATATAATATAATGATGTGCCAAGTAAAGGAGAAAGAAATGTTACAAGAAAAAAGAGAAAATATAACAGAATATAGAAACTTTAAGCAAATTGTTAATAATTTTTATAAAGATGAAATGGAAAATATAAATAAAGAAAGCCATAATATTCAAAAAGAAGGAAGCATAAGTATAGAACCAAAAATTTTCTATGATAAATTTTCAGGAGATATGAAAGTAGAATTTAAAATTGGTAAAAAGAAAATGTATAGAATAAAAAATTTAGCAGATTTTTATACTAGAATATTTAATGAAGAATTTTATAAGTATGGAGAAAAACTGCAGTTTATACATAGTATTAATGCATTTAAAGAAGAAAGCAAACCATTGTTAGATTTTATATTAAAATATGCAGAAGTAATAAAATATGCAAATTCAAATTCAAACAGTAATTACCGTTATTATGGAAAAGCATTAAATGAAAGTAGTATTATATTAAGCAATAGTGGCATAGATGATTTATTTGAAGCATTGAAAGGAAAAAGTGTATCATTTCAAAAAGATTATAATAATGATATAATTAAATTTATTAATGAAAATCCAGAAGTTGAATTTGAATTAAAGAAAAATAATGATAAGCAATATGTTATTATTCCCAATAAAGACATATTTAGTATTATAATTATAAAAGGCAAACAATACAAATATATTTTAGAAAACAATAAACTATATAGATGCACAAAAGAGTATGAAGATACAAATCTTAAATTAATTGAATTATTTAGAAAGAATTATATGACAGAAGTGACATTAGGTGAAGAGGAATTATCAGAATTATTTTCAATTATTATACCAAAAGTAAAAAAGGCTATAAAAATAAAAGATATACCAGATAAAGAAATAGAAAAATATATTCCAAAGAAATTGATAGTAAAAGTATTTCTTGATTTTGATAAAAATAATTATCTTATTGCAGATGTGAAATTTTGTTATGACCAAAATGAATTTAATCCATTAAATGAAAAAGAGAAAATTGTTTTTCCAAGAAATATAATAGAAGAGACAAAAGCTCTTAATATCTTTAGAAAAACTGGTTTTATGTTTGATAAGAATAATTTGAGATTTATAATTCCACAAGATGATAATATTTATAAATTTTTAACAGATGAAATAAACTATTATATGCAAATGTTTGATGTACTAGTAACTGATAATTTTAAAAATAAACAAATAAAACAAAATAAAATTGGCAATATAGGAATAAAAGTAGAAAATAATTTATTATCAATAGATATAGAAAAATTAGATTTTGATATAGAAGAACTAAAAGATATAATGAATAAATATGCATTAAAGAAAAAATATTATAGGCTAAAAAATGGAAGTTTTATTGATTTAAGAAATAATAAAGAAATAAGTTTTTTTGATAAATTAATGACAGGAATGGATGTAGAATATAAAGATTTAGAAAAGGGAAAAGTAAAACTTCCTATATATAGAAGTTTATATTTAGAACAAATGCTAAAAGAAGTAAAAGAAACAGAAATAGTTAAAGACATTCAATATAATGAATTGGTAAATAATTTAGATAAAGAGAAAATAAAAGAAAATCTTAAAGTTCCTATACAATTTAATGAAGTACTAAGATTATATCAGAAAACTGGATTCAAATGGTTAAAAGTATTAGATGAGTACAAATTTGGAGGAATACTTGCAGATGATATGGGACTTGGGAAAACTATACAAATACTATCAGTTATTGTCGATTATATACAAAGTAATTCAAATAAAGAAATGATAGAAGGCCAAGAACAAATAGTTATACCAAATAAAAAAAGAGCAAGTTTAGTTATTTCACCAAGTTCTCTTACACTTAATTGGCAAAATGAAGCAAAGAAGTTTGCACCAAATCTAAAAACATTAGTTATTAGAGGAACACTTGCAGAAAGAAAAAAATTAATAGAAGAAATTGATAAATATGATTTAATAATAACTTCATATGATTTACTAAAAAGAGATATAGAATTGTATAAAGATAAAGATTATATATTTAGGTTTGTTATAGCAGATGAAGCACAATATTTAAAAAATAGTACTACACAAAATGCAAAATCAATAAAACAACTAAAAGCAGATACAAGATATGCTTTAACAGGTACACCAATTGAAAATTCTTTGTCAGAATTATGGTCGATATTTGATTTTATAATGCCAGATTATTTATTTAGTTATAAAAAGTTCAAAACAATGTATGAGATACCTATAGTAAAAATGGAAGATGAAAGAGCATTAGAAAAATTAAAAATGCTAATACAGCCTTTTATATTAAGAAGGAAAAAAAAGGAAGTATTAACAGAATTACCAGAAAAGACAGTTACAGTTTTAAACAATGAAATGGGGGAAGAACAAAGAAATATATATTTAAATTATTTGGCTCAAGCTAAACAAGAATTAGCAGATCAAATAGATTTGAATGGGTATGAAAATAGCCATATTCAAATATTAGCAGCATTAACAAGATTAAGACAAATTTGTTGTCACCCAAGTTTATTTATAGAAGGATATAAAGAAGGAAGTAGTAAATTAGAACAATGTATGGAAATAATACAAGAGGCAACAAGAGCAGAACATAAGATATTACTGTTTTCAGGGTATACATCAATGTTTAATATAATTGAGAAAGAATTAAATAAATGTAACATTCAATATTTTAAATTAACAGGAAGTACAAAAATAGATGAAAGAATAGATTTAGTAGATAAATTTAATAAAGATTCTAAAGTTAAAGTATTTTTGATTTCTCTAAAAGCTGGTGGAACAGGCTTGAACTTAACTGGTGCAGATATGGTAATACATTATGACCCATGGTGGAATTTATCTACAGAAAATCAAGCCACAGATAGGGCGTATAGAATAGGACAAAAAAATAATGTACAAGTTTATAAATTGATAACTAAAAATTCAATAGAGGAAAAAATATATGAACTACAACTAAAAAAGGCAAATCTAGCAGATAATATGCTAAATACAAAAACATCATTTATAAATAAGTTGTCTAAAGAAGAAATAATGAGCTTATTTAGTGATTAAAAAGGAGATAAAAATGAAGGACTATATAACAATAATAGGAGGAGGTCTAGCTGGTTGTGAAGCAGCTTATCAAATAGCAAAAAGAGGAATAAAAGTTAAATTGTATGAGATGAAACCAATTAAGTTTTCACCAGCTCATACTAATAAAAATTTAGGTGAGATTGTATGCAGTAATTCATTTAAGTCAAATTTATTAACAAATGCTTGTGGACTTTTGAAAGAAGAATTAAGAATGTTAGATTCTTTATTAATAAAAATAGCTGATGACACCAATGTACCAGCAGGACAAGCTTTAGCAGTTGATAGGGAAATGTTTTCGCAAAGAGTAACAGATGAAATTAAAAAAAATAACTTAATAGAAATAGTTAATCAAGAAGTTACAAGTATAGAAGAATTTTCAGAAGATGGAATAGTAATAATTGCAACTGGACCACTTACTTCAGAGAAATTATCAGAAAATATAAGAGAATTAACAGGTCAAGATAAATTATATTTTTATGATGCAGCAGCTCCAATAGTTATGAAAAATAGTGTTGACTTTAATATTGCTTTTTATGGTAATAGATATGAGCAAGAAAAGAAAAAAGAAGAAACTCTTGAACACTGGAAAGAAAGAACAAAAGGTCAAGAAAAAGATTACATTAATTTACCTATGTCAGAAGAGGAGTATAAAAAGTTTTATAATGAATTAATAAATGCACAAGTAACAGATTTGCATGAGTTTGAAAAAAGAGAAATATTCGAAGGTTGTATGCCTATAGAAATAATGGCTAGAAGAGGAATAGATACATTAAGATATGGCCCTTTAAAACCGGTAGGTTTTGATGATCCAAGAACAGGTAAAAGACCGTATGCTTTAGTACAATTAAGACAAGATGATAAACAAGCTAATATCTATAATATGGTTGGATTTCAAACAAATTTGAAATTTGGAGAGCAAAAAAGAGTATTTAGTATGATACCAGGATTAGAAAATGCTGAATTTGTTAAGTATGGTGTAATGCATAGAAATACATATATTAATTCTACTAAATTATTAGATGAAACATATTGTTTAAAAAGTAATACAAATATATTTTTTGCAGGACAAATAACTGGAGTAGAAGGATATGTAGAATCTATTTCTTCTGGATTAGTTGCTGGAATAAATGCTACAATTAATTATAAAAATTTAATTAATTCTAAAAATAGAGATAATGAGTATATAACAACTAATATAAGAAAAGATTATAAATTTTCAGAATATACAGTTATAGGTGCATTGGCAAAATATATCTCTACACCAAATTCTAATTTTCAACCTATGAATGCTAATTTTGGAATTTTACCTCAATTAGAAGGTGATAAAATAAAGGATAAAAAGATTAGATATAATAAAATGGCTCAGAGGAGTTTACAAAATATATGACTATTTAGTCTTGAAATATAGTCTATATTGTTAATTAAATGGACTTTTGATGCATATCACACTAAACAATAACCAGAAAATCCCAAAAAAATTACAATAATTGTCAAAAAGGTTGCAAAGATTACATAAATTTGCTATAATAAATTATAAGTGATATTGTGAAGAATATTGTAAATATTCTGAAAGGAGTAGAAATGGCAAGAAAATTATCAGAAGTTCAAAGAATAATTAACTCATATACTAATAATGTTAATAAAATTAATAAAGAATATGAAGAAAAAGAGAAAAAAGCATCTGAAAATATAGCAGATATAAGAAAAATAGAACTACGTTTAGATAGACTTAAAGAAGAATTATCTAATATTGATGAAAAAAAAATGGAAGAAATAAATTCTTCTATATATAAAGAAGGAAATAAGCCGATTCATCAGTTATCTTTAAAAAGTGAATATGAAATAAAAATTTCGGAAACTCAAAGTGAACTTGATCAGAAGAGAACAGAAATGAAAAGATCTCAAGGAGAAGTAATACGAGAACTAAATGAGAGTAAGCAAAAAAGAAAACAAGAAATTTTTGATGCAGAAAATAAGGCAAAAAAAGAATTAACTATGAAAAGATCAGATTTGCAAAATTCTATTGAAAAAAATAAAGTGAATTTAGAATTAAATAAATTAGATATAGAAAAAGCTGCAATTGAGATGCGTTCAATAAAACCACAATATAAAGATGGTCAAGATATTAATGAAGAAGAACGTAAGAAGCGAACTGATAAGTATAATTCTTTAGTGCAAAAAGGTAAAAAATTATTATCAGAAAATGAATTTCTAAAAAAAGAAATTACATTATGTGATAAAGCATTACAAAAGTTTAAAGAAATAGCTGATAAAAGAGTAGAAGGAATAAATAAAATATTAAAAAGAAATTCACCAGAACAAGTTAAAAGTGGAAAACAAGACATTAAAGACTCTAAAACTAAATCAGAAAAAGTAAGTGCAAAAGGACAACAAAAAGAGGAGACTAAATCAGAAGTGGTAAAAGGAGAAGAAGAATCAAAAGAGAAAAATAGAACTGAAACAGATGAAGTAAGTACAGGTGGACAACAAAAAGAGGAGACTAAATCAGAAGTGGTAAAAGGAGAAGAAGAATCAA
>CANTHA010000101.1 GCA_947653375.1 uncultured Clostridium sp.
TTTTAAACCAAATAACTCACTTACAGTCATTGGCTTATTAGGTTTATTTCTATACACAATGTTATAGTCATTGTTTTGTTTTCTTTCAACAAATCCAACATTAGATTTCTTTTCTTTTTTCTTTGTTTCTTGCTTTTTCTTTTCTTGCTCATCTTCAGAAATTATAACTTCTCTTCTTATAATAACTGGTGCTTTCTCTTCTTTTTTCTCTTCACTATCTTTTTTCACTTTTTCCTTCTTTTCTGTATGTTTTTTTACTTTTTTTGATAATTCCTTTTCTATAATTTTTGCTTGGTCTTCATCTACTCCACTTAAATGGCTTTTTACATCTATTTTTAGTTTTTTTGCTACTTCTATAACTTCTTTACTGTTTAAGTCTAATTTTTTTGCTATTTCATGTATCTTAATTTTTCCCAAACACTTCACCCCCATTAATAATTCTTTGTATCTCTTTTGATAAGTTTATATCTTCAATTCCTATTATTGCTTTATTTGATTTACCAATTGATTTGCTTAATTCTTGAATTTTACCTATTATAAAAATTGGTATATTATTTATCTGTGCTAATTTATTAAATTTAGTTTTTGTCCTTTCAGATGCGTCTTCTGCTACTATAATAATATTGACTTTTTTATTTTTTATTTGTGATTCAACACTATCTGAACCAAAACTTATTTTTCTTGCTCGTGCTGCAAATCCTATTAATCCTAATATTTTATTATTTATCAAAAATTACACCTCTTAAATTTTCATAAATTTCATCTGATATTTTTGCTTCAAATATCCTTTCTAGTCTTTTAGATTTAATTACTTTTTCTAAACATTGAATATCATCACATATGTATGCCCCTCTACCTTCTGCTTTTCCACTTCTGTCTAATGTTATTTCATTATTTTTATTTTTAACTATTCTAATTAATTCTTTTTTATCTTTTTTTGTATTACATCCCATACATGTTCTTTGTGGTTGTCTTTTCATTATTTGTCCTCCTTTTATTGTATGTCTTGTTTGCTTTTTTATTCTGCATCTTCTTCTACTTCTTGTTCTTCTTGTGCATTCATTAACATTTCTCTGAATTGTGTTTCTGATTTAATGTCTATTTTCCAGTTTGTTAATCTAGCAGCTAATCTAGCATTTTGACCAGATTTACCAATTGCTAGTGATAATTGGTTATCTGGAACAATTACTTGTGCAAATTTTTCTTCTTCTTTTATATCAACTGCTAAAATTTGTGCAGGTAATAATGCTGATGCTATATAAATTGATGGATCTTCGTTCCATTCTATTACATCTATTTTTTCTCCATTAAGTTCATTTATAATGTTTTGTATTCTAACTCCTTTTTGTCCAACACATGAACCAACTGGATCTATGTTTGGATCTGGTGAATATACTGCAACCTTACTTCTATCTCCTGCATCTCTTGAAACACTTTTTATTTCTATTACACCTTCATATATTTCTGGTATTTCAAATTCTAATAATTTTCTTACAAAGTCTGGATGACTTCTAGATACAATTACTTGTGGTATTCCTTTTAATCCTTTTTCTACATCTAATACATATCCTTTTATTTTATCATTTACATGGTATGTTTCTGTTGGAATTTGCTCTTTTGTTGGCATTACACCTTCTAATTTTCCTAAATCCATTACAACAATATTTTTATCTGCTTTTTGGATTAACCCAGAAACTATTTCACCTTTTCTATCATTAAATTCTGTAAATATTATTTCTCTTTCAGCTTCTCTTATTTTTTGTATAACAACTTGTTTAGCTGTTTGTGCTGCTATTCTTCCAAAATTTCTTGGAACTATTTCTATTTCAATATTATCTCCTTCATTTAAGTCTGGGTTTATCTTTTGGGCTTCTTTTATTGTTATTTGCGTATCAGGATTCATTGCTCTTTTCTTTACTTCTTTTATTGCATATACATGTGTTGCACCTGTTTTTTCATCCATTACTACTTTTACATTTTCTAAAGATTCAAAGTTTCTTTTATATGCTGTTACTAATGCTGTTTCTATTGATTCAAGTAGATAATCTTTTTTTATTCCTTTCTCTTTTTCTAGTTCTTCTAAAGCTAATATTAATTCTTTGTTGTCAATTGCTTGTTCTTTTGGTTGTTTTTTCATTTTATTTCTCCCTTCTTACCAATTATAAATTGTTTTTATTTGTGATATATTATTACGATCAATTACTTTACCATTTTCTAAAATTATTTCTTTTTCATTAAATTCCTTTAAAATTTCTTGATATTGTTTTTGACCGTTTTCATCTTTTTTAAATAAATTTATGTTTATTTCTTTTCCTATATTTTGTTGCAAATGCTTATCTTTTCTAAGTACTCTTTCTATACCTGGTGATGAGACTTCTAAAAAATATGCTTCTTTAATATAATTTGCTTCATCTAGCAAGTCTGTTATTTCGTTATTGACTTTTTCACAATCGTTTAAGTAAATTCCTTCTGGCTTATCTATAAATATACGTAGAAAATAATCTTTACCTTCTTTTGTATATTCAACATCATAAAGTTCATAACCTATTTTTTCTATTTTCTCTTTTAATAGATTTTCTACTTTTTCTTCTATATTTGCCAAAATATACCTCCCTTTCAATAATTAAGAGTGGGATTTGTTCCCACTCTTCTTGTATATCTATGTTACTTTGTTTATTATACCCAACTTTTAGTATAAATGCAAGTACTTTTCTAATTTTTTTATACTTTTTCTGCTATTTGTATTTCTTCTGTTTCAGTTTCTTGATTTGTATTTCCAATTTTTATGTTTCTAACATGTTCAATCTTTTCCCAAGTTGTTTCTCTTTTAAATAAACATTTAAAGTTTATAACTAACCAAGAACCCATAAATAATGGATAACATGCCAAACCTTTTAACATTGGTTTTATTGGTCTTCTATCTAATAGCATAGCTATTACTGCAGTTCCTATTGGTAATAAAAATGTTGGTATTAAATATTTTAATATATTCATCATTAATTCTGTTTCTGTCATTCCATCTCCTGCATACATTAAGAAGTTACTTGCTAATAAAACTAATGTAAGAACAAACATTGGTATACTTCCCACAATGTATAATAACCCATCAAAATTCATCATGTTTTTATTTTCTTTAGCTGCTACTGTTAATTGTTTTGTGTATTCTTTTATACATTGTATATGCCCAACTGTCCATCTACTTCTTTGTGACCAACTTTGCTTAAAGCCTACTGGCTGTTCGTCATATACTATTGCATCTGTTGCCCAACCTAGTCTTTTTCCTTTTATAATTCTCTTTAATGAAAATTCTATGTCTTCTGTTAATGTTATTGTATCCCATCCTTGTGGTTTTACAATATCAAATCTAACCATAAAACCAGTACCATTTAATAATGGAGATAATCCTAAATTGTATCTTGCTAAATGATAAAATCTATGCATTGTCCAATAAAATATTGCATATCCTGCTGTAATCCAACTATCTGTTGGATTTTTTATATCTCTATATCCTTGAACAACATCTTCTCCTTGACATAGTTTTTTATTCATACTTTTAATGAAATTTGGATCAACAATGTTATCTGCATCAAATACAAAAAATGCATCATATGGGGCATCTTCTTTTATTTTTTGTTGTAAAAACCAATCTAATGCATATCCTTTAGTTTGTTCTGATGTATTAAATCTTTCATATACTATTGCTCCTGCTTCTTTAGCAATTTTCGCTGTATTATCTGTGCAATTATCGGCAATAACATATATATCATATAAATCTTTGTTATAATTTTGTTTTTTTAGACTTTCAACTAAATTTCCTACTACTGCTTCTTCATTATGAGCTGGTATAATAGCCATAAATCTATGATCTTTTTTTACTTTCATTGGTTTATCTTTTATTTTTACTAAAGAACATAAACTTACCATTATTTGGTATAACCAAAATATGGTAATTATCCATACTAATGCTTCTCTTAATATATATAAATAATCCATTTTTTTACTCCTCTTTTTAATAATATTTGTTTAATATTATTATGCTACCTTTTTTATTATACTATTATTGTTAAAATTATGCAATTAATTTTAAAACTTTTTTTAATTTTTTTTAATAATATCATTAATATTTAGCTGATATTTGAATGTAACAAGATTTAGAATTTGTCTTGTTGTAAAAAGAGTAATGTTCACGGAAAATCTCTATATAATTATATTACTTTTTCATTACATTCCTCGGCTTAATACAGAACTTAGAAAATCTAAATAGTAATGATATTTATTAAAAAATAAAATTATTTTACAATTTTAAATGTACACCCCATAGCACGGGGTGTACACGATTTTTGCTACTGACTTTCAATCCATATCTGACCAATAAATTGAACATCTTCATATTCAGATTTTACAAGTATGTTTGCAACCGAAATAGTACAATTTTCATTATTAATAACTTCATTTGCCAAATCAACATGTCCATATCGGGCACAATATTCAGCAATCGTACTAAGCACCTTTTTTGTTGCTTTATCTGACAAAGTAATAAGTTCAAGTACATCATAATAATCTGATGTTGCAAGTTCTTTAACAACTAACTTTGAGCACTTTTCATTAGCAAGAACTTTTTTTGCCAAATCAACATGTCCATATTGAGCACAATATCCAGCAATCTTAATAAGTGCCTTTTTTGTTACTTTATCTGACAATGTAATAAGCTCAAGTACATCATAATAATCTGATGTTGCAAGTTCTTCAACAACTAACTTTGTGCAATTTTCATTAGCAAGAACTTTTTTTGCCAAATCAACATGTCCATATTGAGAACAATATTCAGCACAATATTCAGCAATCATAATAAGTACTTTTTCTGATGCTTTGCTTGATAATGTTATAATTTCAAGTATATCATAATTGCTTGATGTTGCAAGTTCTTCAATAACTAATTCTGTACAATTTTCATTATTAAGAACTTTTCCTGCCAAATCACTATGTCCATATTGGACACAATATTCAACAATTTTAATAAGTGCTTTTTTTGATGCTTCCCTTGATAATGTTATAATTTCAAGTATATCATAATCGCTTGATGTCGCAAGTTCTTCAATAACTAATTCTGTACAATTTTCATTATTAAGAACTTTTTTTGCCAGATCACTATGTGCATATTGGACACAATATTGAGCAACTTTTAATAAATGTTGTTCTATCGCTTGGTCACAATCTGCAACCCCTGTCATTGCATCATAATCCCAAGTTTCTACTTGTTTATCCAAGTAATCGATGATATTAGTAGGAGTGGCTTCCTCTGTCTCATTATCCGAAATACAAGTTTCTGGTTCTTGTGTTTGTTTCCGAACTTCGTAAACCACTTTTTCACTTGAACTTGAACAAGCAGTTAAACTTGATAGCAGTGCTATCATACAAATGATAGCAAAAATCTTTCCTTTCATATGGTGTCCTCCTTTTTATTTATAAAATATTATATGTAAAACTAAGTAGTAGAAGGAAAGCACCCTCTCACTAATTAGTGAAATAAAAAATATTACTATATAGTATATTTTACTACGTTTACATAAATAAGTCAGAAATTTCTGGCAATCGCTTAAAAAATATAAGTTATATTACTTTTACATGAAATGACGAATGTTCATATAAAAATAATATAACTATATAGAGATTTTCCGTGAACATTTTTTTAATATTTTGAATTTTA
>CANTHA010000102.1 GCA_947653375.1 uncultured Clostridium sp.
AGATTTTAGGTTCAGAAGAAAAAGTTATTAATTTGGAATATGAGGCATTTGTTGCTATAAGAGAAGAAATAGCAAAAAATATAGTAAGATTACAAAAGACCAGTGAAGTTGTTTCAACTTTAGATGTGTTAGCATCATTTGCACAAGTGGCAGAAGATATGAATTATTGTATGCCAGAAGTTAATTCTACAGGAAGTATAGATATAAAAAATGGAAGACACCCAGTTATTGAGAAAATATTAGGTGAAGGGATTTTTGTAGAAAATGATACATATTTAGATAAAGGAGAAAACAGATTAGCAATTATAACAGGACCAAATATGGCTGGTAAGTCAACATATATGAGGCAAGTTGCATTAATCACTTTAATGGCACAAGTAGGAAGTTTTGTTCCTGCTGAATCTGCTAAAATTGGTGTGGTAGATAAGATTTTTACAAGAGTTGGAGCATCAGATGATTTAAGTATGGGACAAAGTACTTTTATGGTAGAAATGATGGAAGTTGCAACAATACTTAAAGAAGCAACAGAAAATAGTTTAGTGATATTAGATGAAATTGGAAGAGGAACATCAACATATGATGGACTATCTATAGCTTGGGCAGTAGCAGAATTTATAGCTGATAAAGAAAAATGTGGAGCTAAGACATTGTTTGCAACACATTATCATGAATTAACAGATTTAGAAGATAAATTGGAAGGTATAAAAAATTATTCTATTGCTGTAAAAGAAAAAGGTGAAGATATTATCTTTTTAAGAAAGATAGTAAGAGGTGGAACAGATGAAAGTTATGGGATTCATGTTGCAAGATTAGCAGGTGTTCCAAAAGTTGTTACACAAAAAGCAGATAATATACTTAAATCTTTAGAAAGAAAAAATATGCTAACAGGTAAAAAGCAAGAGAAGATTGATAAAAAACAGGTTGAAGGTCAATTTGATATGTATAATTACAAGTTAGCAGAAATTGCTCATGAGGTTGATAAAATTAATTTGAATGAATTGACACCAATTGATGCATTAAATACTTTGGTTAAAATTAAAGAAAAAATGAAATAATAGCGTAGTTCTATTTAAAAGTTATAATATCTATTAAAAACACAATTTGCTGGTCAGACTAATCATATAAATAAGTTTAATAAATTTGAAATATAGAAGAGTTAATCTAGCTTATCTATAATAATAAATGTCTTCCCAAACTGCGCATTAGTGTTTTTACTATAATTATAATTTTAAAAATATAGTTGATTTAAAAGTTATAATATCTATTAAAAACATAATTTGCTGGTCAGACTAATCATATAATTAAGTTTAATAAATCTCAAATATAGAAGAGTTAATCTATCTTATCTGTAGTAATAAATGTCTTCCCAAACTGCGCATTAGTGTTTTTACTATATATTATAACTTTTAAATTAATATGTTATTATAAAAAAATAATGAAAGGGGTATTTGTAATGGAAGAAGAAAACAAAAAGAAAAATAATACTAATATAGTGTTAATAATAGTTATATCTATTTTAGTATTAATTATAATTGGTGGAGGAATAGGAGCATTTGTTATATTTAATAATGTAAAAAATGATAAAGCAGATGATAAAGAGGTTTCAACAAGTGAAGAGGTAAGTAATGAAGAAGAAAAAAGAACTTCTGAAAATAATGTGTCTTCAGAAGGAGCAAAAGCTTCAACTAAAGAACAACCTCTTAAATTAGGAGAATGGGGTTTAGCAAGTAAACGTGTTTCAGAAAGTCTTTCAAAAGAATATGCAGATACAAAAAATATTGATGTACCTGTTAGAGTAATGAAAGTTACAAGAGGAGAAGAAGCAACTAAAATAGTTAAAGATTGGTTTAATAATCAAAAATTGTATAGATATGAAGATCCAAAAGCATATACAGAATGGGCAGTTATAGATTATCAAGTAGACTTATCAAAAGTTTCTTTTGATGAAAAAACTATAGGAACAGCTATAAATGTAGATTCATCAGTAAAAGGAACTAATGGAGGAGGCATAAAATATAATGATATATCTTATATTGTAACAACTAAAGATATATCTAACAGAGATTATGTAAAAGAACCAGGAGTTTATGATTGTCAATTTATTGTTACATTACCACAAGGGTGTACGGATTATCTAGTTAAATTAGGTGATTCTTATAATAATGGAGCAGAATCATATTTTAAATGTGAATAATATATATGTATATAATAAGAAATTAGAGATTACTATAAAGTGACCTCTAATTTTTTTGCATTTTATACAATTTTGCTTATATAAAATTGGTAGATAAACAAAAATGTGAACTTCAAAATATTAGAAATGTGTGCTTTTTGTTATAACATTTAAATAATGTATAATTTTTCTTGATTTTAAAATACTATAAAATAGGAGGAATTTTGTTATGTTATGTATAAAAAATGGATTGGTACATGATGCAGTATCTGATAAACCATATTATGCCGATATTTTAATAGAAAATGGAAAAATAAAAGAAATATCAGATAATATAAATATTAATAATGATGTAGAAATAATAAATGCAAAAAATTTAAATGTATATCCAGGATTAGTAGAAGCTCATTGTCATTTAGGACTTTCTGTATATGGAGAACCAGAACAAAATGATGAAACAAATGAGAAAAATGATATTATAACACCACAATTAAGAGCGATAGATGGAATAAATCCTTTAGATATAAGTTTTAACAAAGCATTAAAATCTGGTGTTACATGTGTAGCTACTGGACCAGGAAGTAGTAATGTAATAGGTGGTACGTTTGTAGCAATAAAAACTAATGGAAATAAAATTGATAATATGATAGTAAAAAATCCAATAGCAATGAAATGTGCTTTTGGAGAAAACCCAAAGCGAAATTATAAAGAAAAAAATAATATGAGTAGAATGTCAACAGCTTCTAAATTAAGAGAAATGTTATTTAGGGCAAAAGAATATCAAAGAAGAAAAAATAATGCTAAAAATGATAACGAGTTTCCTAAATTTGACTTTAAATTAGAATCTTTATTGCCAGTTATAAATAGAGAAATACCATTAAAAGCACATGCACATAGATTAGATGATATATTTACAGCAATAAGAATAGCAAAAGAATTTAATGTTAAGTTAACATTAGAACATTGTACAGAGGCATATATTGCTGCAGAAGAATTGGCAAAAGAAAATATACCATTAGCAGTTGGTCCATCATTAACATTTGCTACTAAACTTGAGTTAGCTAATTTGACATTTGAGGCTCCAGCAATTTTAAGTAATGCAGGATGTAAAGTATCTATAATTACAGACTCACCTGTTATTCCTCAAGAATATTTAGCATTATGTGCAGGTTTAGCAATTAAGTCAGGAATGACCAAAAATGAAGCATTAAAAGCAATAACTATAAACCCAGCAAAACATATAGGAGTCGATAATAAAGTGGGTTCTATAGAGGTAGGAAAAGATGCAGATTTTGTAATTACAGAAGGAAGTATATTTGATACTATTAATAATAAAATAAAATATGTGTTAATTGATGGAAAAGATATAGAATTAAGTTAATTTATACTTGAAATAGTTATTAAAACTTGAGGTCGCAATTTGCGACCTCTTTATCATGTATAAAATCATATTTTTAAAAAAGTATTAAAAAGTTATAAAATATATGGAGAAATTATATAAAAAATCCATTGACTTTAAAAAACAGATGTTTTATAATAAGAACAATCTAAAAGGATGTGAAAATGATGAATGAAGAAAATAATATAATTTCTAGAAATAAAGAAGTAGATGTAATAGAATATGATATGGACAATATAAAAAATTTAATTTATACAATTCGAGGAAAACAAGTAATGTTAGATAGTGACGTGGTAATGTTATACCAATGTTAAACTAGAATTATAAATCAATCAGTAAAAAGAAATATTGATAGATTTCCAGAAAGATTTTGTTTTAAATTGACTGAATATGAGGTATAAAACTTGAAATCACAAATTGTGATTTCAAGTTTAACAAAAGAAAACTATGAAGGAAGAAGAAAATTACCAACAGTATTTACGGAACAAGGAATTGCTATGCTTTCTGGATTATTAAGAAATGAAATAGCAATCAAAGTTAGTATTAGTATAATGGATGCATTTGTAGAAATGAGAAAATTCATAACATTAAATGGACAAGTATTTCAAGAAATAAATACTATGAAAAATATAGAACACGATGAAAAATTTGATATAGTATTTGATGAACTACAAAGTAAAAAAGAAAAAGAATTTAATCAAAGAATATTTTTTAATGGACAAATTTATGATAGTTATAGTTTAATAATTGATATAATTAAAAGTGCTAAAAATAAAATTTTAATTATAGATAATTACATAGATGATAGTATTTTGAAAATGCTATCAAAGAAAAATAAAAATGTAGAAATTGTTATATTAACATCCCAAAATAGTAATATAAGTAAATTAGATATTAATAAATTTAACAAACAATATCCAATATTAAAGACAGCTAGAACAGATAAATTTCATGATAGATTTATTGTAATTGATAATAAAGAATTATATCATTGTGGAGCATCGCTAAAATATTTAGGGAAAAAATGTTTTGCAATTTCTAAAATAGAAGATAGGGAATATGTGGAGAAAATAAGTAGATTTAGTTGACATTGACATAAAATTATATTATTATAACATATAAAATTAGTAAAAAAAGTATAAAATATCTATAATGATTATAGGAGGAAAATTATGATTAAAGATAATTTAATAGAAGTATTTCATGAAATGGAAGAAGTAACAAAATTGTTTAAACTAGAACCATTTGACATTTATATTATTGGTGGAGGAGCCTGTATATTAGGGGAATATACAACAAGAGCAACACTAGATATAGATTTTGTTGATTTAGGATATCCAGCAAAATATGGAAAAGTATTTGTACTGTTAAGAGATTATGATATGTTAGAATATCAAAGCACAATATTATCTCCTACTTACAAAGAAAGAGCAGTGAAATTAGAAGAATTCAAATATATTAATGTATATATTCTTTCAAAAGAAGATATTGCAATAAGTAAAATCATAAGGCTTGCTAAAAAAGATATAGAAGATTTAAATCAAATAATACCTAAATGTAATAAAGAGGTATTAAATAGTATTATAGAAGAAATTTTAAATAGGGAAGATTTATTTGAAAGTAAAAAGACAGAATTTGAGAAAAAATTAAAAATATTTAGGGAGAAGTATAATGTATAGAATTTTTTGTGAAAGCTATCAAAATTTTATAAATTCCTTTGATCAAAATAATTATAGGTTAGAAATCGCCAAGCCACTAGAATTAATAGCAAATATTGATAAGTATGTAGAAGAAGAAAAGAAACAAAGTGATTTATTTAAAAGACTATGTGATTTGATATACTTTATGAACGAGAATGTTGAGAGATTTCCAAAACTAAAAGCATTTTTATGGACTTTGAGTTCAAGAAATATGACAGGAGAAAAGTATAATATTGCAAAAAGAGAAGAGTTAGAAGAACAAACAAAATTAATTAATTCATTTTTGAAATTAGCTTATTGGTATTAATTTATAATTAAAAGTTAAAATATAAATAATGAATATAAAACATATATTGAAATATATGATGAGCTAGGAATAAAAGGCGTTAGAGAATATGAAAACAAAAAAATACAATGAACACTTGAGGTT
>CANTHA010000103.1 GCA_947653375.1 uncultured Clostridium sp.
TTTTTAATAGTAGGAGCCCCAACATTTAATATCTTAACTCTCTTTCCTTTTCCTGCATCTCCTTCAAACTTAAAATCACAATCTTGCTTAAAAACTGTAAACTTTGGTAATTCATGTTGTATATATTTTGACCATACAACAGGTTTAAAATTTGCATAACTCATTATAACATCTTCCTTTCATATTTTATTTGCCCCATTTTTTCATTGAAGCCATAACATTATTCAATACTGTAGGATTATCTAAATCTTTAGAAGAAAGTTTATCAACCTCTTCTGAAGTGTAAAATTTCTTAATTTTAGACACTCCCACTGTAGACTTAATACTACCTGTACTATCAGGCTTATCAGGTTCTTTATAATTCAATTTTGAATACAAATCATAAATATCTGATATAGGAGTTTCAGAATTAAACTTTTCATAAAACTCTTTAAAACCCTTATCTTCCAAAATTTTCTCATCTGCTCCTTTTTCCTTTAATTCTTTAATTTTTAATTCATTAGTTAAGTAATTACCTAACTTCATAAACTCTGACTCTTCTCTAGGACTAATTTTCCCCTTTTGTTTTAAAGAAGCCAATTCATTTGCTCTATCTTGAATTTCACTAAATTCAGCAGAATCAATTAAATCTTTAGCATCATATTCCCCTAACCTTTCAGCATCTCTTTTATTAAACGCTGATTCATATTTCGGAATATCGACACCTTGCTCTTTGTAAAAATTATTTACTTTTTCAAGAATATCTTCATCATCCTCTTCAATACCTAATCCAGCCCTTAAAGTCTTCTCAAGTTGTTTATATCTCTCAATTTCCTTATCCTTTTTAGCCAACTCCCTCTTAGATTTTCTTTCAGTTCTTCCAACCCTTTCTTTAATCTTTTCATCTAACTCATTTTGAGAAAACAACTTCTCCTCTTGAATTTCTTGGTTAGAAGTATCATTAACATCTAAAGTATTGCTTTCATCAGTATCATGCTTTTCAATAACTTCCACATCTTCCATATCTTCATTATTTGGCATATGTAACCTCCCATTTAAAGTCCGTCGACTATTAATTCCTAAAAGCTTTTTAAGTCCTCATCAGTTTTGGACATAAAAAAAGAACATAAATTTGTTCTAACATTAATTACAATTTAATTATTTTGGACAGGCATTTGTTGCATATCTGACATATTCATATTTTGTAAATTAACTCCTGCTTGTTCTTGATTTTTAATCTCTTGTTCAGTCATTACTTGCTCTATAGCACCATTTAAAGCATTTCCCTGTTTTTCTATCTCTGTAATAATCTTATTCTTTTCTTCCCTTTCCTTTAAAATCTCCTTCAATTTAGACTTCGGCATAGTTGAATCCTCTGGTAATGCATTAACATATTCATCAAAAGAAATACGATTTGCACCAAGCAAATTCTCCAAAGAAATCTCCATTGCATATTTATCAAATGCAGATTTTGGAGTAATATCAATTTTTAAATTCAGTTCCAACTTAATCAATTCATCATAACTCAACAAATATTGAGTATCAAATGTAGTATCATTAGAATAATCCTTTTCTTGTTTAACTAACTTAATACCTTTTGTACTATAAGACTTTAGCATTGCAAACCAAATTCTTGCAATATCTTCTATAAAAGTCTTATAAGACTCCACCTGTTCACTAATAGGCTGTTGACTAGCCTGTTGCACTGCTAATATAGCCTTACCACTTGTTTGAGTGGGATCAACATTACCAGTAACAGTATCACCAGCACCAGCCAAATTTTGTGTATCATCTATCAATTCTTTTTGTAAATTAAAAGCATCAGAACTCATTTGAGCAGGTCTAAGATAATTAACCACTTTATTAACATCATCAGCATTTAACTCATTTAACTCTATTGTAGTACCAACATTATTTAATGCTTTGGTATTTCTTATATACTTTGTATTCGCAATAAGTTTAGGAAACGCACCCATTTTAACAGCTAAAGCCCTTCTAGTAGCAGTTTTATTTATTTCAATCTGATTAGGAATTAAATACTCCACTTCACCCTGACCTCTACTACTTCCCTTCACTCTTTCCCATAACATATGTGCTAGTGGATACAAATCAATTTTCAAATCAGTATCATACATAACAGTAGCCAATCTAGTACACTTTTTAGCCCAAACAGAACCATTCTTTTTATATAGCTTTAATAAAACCAAACACATCGGAGTAATCTCATCAGTCCTATTATCTTTACCAGATTGCTCATTATAATCTTCATCACTTACTATTTTATCTAATTCCTCATCAGCAATACCTCTTTTTCTCGCTTCATCTTTTACCTCTTCTACTGTACGTCTAAACGAAATAATTATATAAGGTTGAGTTTGAATATTATCATCATTTTCATTTCCATAATACACATTCGTCTTATTAACTTGTTCTGGAATAATATCTCCTTCATCTTCATAAAAATAAACAATACCTTCACCATCTATACATGCATCATCTACACAGCTTCGCACAATTTTATTAACTTGCTGGTTCTCCCAAGTTCTATTAGCAAACCTATTTAAACAATCACATAATTCTTGTATACTTTTTCTCTCATCATCAGTCTCATAAGTATCTGAATTAAAATATATTTGATAAGAATTACTTTTTACTACTCCTACTTTATATTTAACAATAGACTTAATAATATTTAAAGTAATAGGTTGTATACCACCTAGTTTTGCATTTTCCCATTGATTACCATGATAAAACTTAAAATTTTTATCTGATTTAGAATACAAATTCTGTTTATAATTGTAATCAACACCCTTTTGATACTCTGCCCACACATCTGTTACAAAATCTTCTTTTTTCATATATTAAAAATCCTCCTGACTTAAAGATGTACCATCATAATTATCTAAATTATTTAAAGCTTTACTCAATTCACTATCTTTTTTTTCCAATTCCTTCTGTTCTTTTATTGTTTTAATCGGATGTACTATATTTTTTGAAATTTTAGGCATCTCTGATGTCTTTCCAATTTTAAAACCAAAATAAAAGCCTGATGACAAACAAACTATTAACAATATTGAATATATTAAATCAATCATTTTTCTTTCTCCTTCCTTTAGTTTTCCTTTTAATAATCTTATTTATTTGTTCTTGTCTTTGTTTTAACACTTTCCTTAATACACATTTCTTCATTATTTCACCTCCTAAAAAACTTCTATAGAACTTCCAAAATCATCTTCAATATATTCATCATCTTGTCCAAACTCTTTATCAAAAAAATCATTCATCTGCTCATACTGTATTTTACTCTTCTTCATCTCTTGTTGAGTTCTTATATAATAAGTTATAGCCAATCCCATAACTAAATCATCATGATAACTCTGTTCAGCCTCTGCTCTACCATTCTTATTCACAATAAAAGTTAACATCTCTCTTAAAGTATCTTTATCATTAATAACATCAATTTCATCTTTCACAATTTCTTGTAAATTAGCAAGTATTAGCGGTCTTGTAATAGATGTAGTTTTAAAACCAAATGACTTTTCATGTTTACTTACATAAGTATCCTCTTTTTTTCTCACATATAAGTTTGGATAATTTAATTCTACTAGTTTTTGTATAGGATAAGTGCTAAAGTTAGTTTCAAGTCCAATCAATGCCTTATTATAAAACATACCTAAACAATATATCTGTTTCACATACTCAATCTCATCATACTGTTGTTTCAACACAGCAACTTCTTCTCCTGTTATATTATTAATAACATGAGCTGTAAAATAATCAGATCCTTCACCTGCTGTATCTCCACCAATTACATAAGGCACATAATTTTCAGGATATTTATAAATTTTAATACTTCCTTTGTCATCTTCATTAAATTTTCTACCCCTTATCCTCAATCCATCATAATAACAAGCAAAAGAACCTTTAATTTTAGGTTCTTCCACTTTATTTATTCTACTTATTATATTTTTCTTATTAAAATAACACTTACCAGTACTTAAAAAAGCCTCTTCTGGAGTTATTGGATATTCCTGTTTAAACTTATCAATATCTCCACCACAATTATTTTTAATACACCATCTTCGCCATTCTAACTGATCTAAAGAAACATTATATAAATCTTGTAATTCTTTTTCCTCTTTTGTTAACTCAAAACCTGAATAAGACATCTTATATTCTTCTAACTCGTTCCAACCAACAAACAAAGGATAAAAATCATTTTCTCCAGCTACAGCCTTATCCCATAACTCTTTAAAATAATCAAATCCATTTGCAGTACTTTCAATTACTATCATACTATTAGGAATATTAGGAACAGCTTGTAACAGTCCCAATAAAATATTTTGTTTATTTCCCTCCCAAAAAGCCAATTCAGACAAATGTAAAGCAGTAAAAGTATCAGAACGTCCGATTCCCTTTCCTCCAGCCGTCATACACTTAATCTTACTATCTAAACCACTTCCACTTTGATTATTAAAAACTAATTCCTTTGCATTTGACTTTTTTTGTTCAGGTTTAATTGTTTCAGGCAAATACTCTAACATTCTTTTACTCATATTAAATAAATTTGTAGTACTATCCTCTTTATGTGCTACTATACCAGCATTATAATTATGATTAGTAACAACATTTTTAAAAATAATTGACTCTGTTTCCGTACTAAACCCCATTTGTCTAGCTTTTAATATAATAATTCTAATAGGTTTATGTTGTTCATGTAAACTTTTAATAACATTATAATATTTTAGTTGAGGTTCATTAAATTTCAAAGGTATAATATTTCCTTCTTTATCTCTTATTTTTATATAAGACTCTATATATTTCTTTGTATTAATACTCACTTCCGTTCAACCCTCTTTAGATAATCCTCGTAATTAGTTTCTACATTAATATTTTCCTGTTTATCTTTCCAACCAAAATTATTTTTTAAGTTAAATATAATACCTGTAGTACTACTATAACATATTAAATGCTTCTCAAGATAATTTTCAACTTTTAATTTAGCCTTTTTTATAGTGTCGGAAAAATCCCCATTTTTCATATATTCATTTAATGTATCTCTACATACATCTAAAGCAATACACAACCCAGTTATAGTATAAGGTTCATTATTTTGTTTGCATTCAAAAAAATATTTATCAATCTTTTGTTGCATAATTTCCACTTCTGTATATTTTTTTGGTCTTCCTTTATTTGGCATATTACCATCTCCCTATTTATATTGTTTTACTAATAATATTTAAGATTTTATTAAACAATTATTTTTAACTAGATAAGGACATCTTACTATTTGCTTATCCAAATCAATAACCTCTAAAAAAGAACAGTTTTGACACTGTTCGCTTAATTGCACGTATATTAATTTTCTTTTCCAATTATCTTCTATTTCTTCTTGCGTTTCTAACATCTGTATTGTCCTCCTGCAATCATCTAATTTGCATTCTTTACATTTCTGTCCCTGAACTGAACATACTTTGTTGTCTATTAAACATTTTTCCATAGTTTATTCCTCTGTACATTTTAATTTTCCATCTATTTGTCTTACTATTTTACAATCTATATTCTTATTACAATTTTTACATTTTTCTTCTTTGAATTTTTTTAAATCATTTGGCATATAAGACACCTTCTTTTATTAATTTATTTATAG
>CANTHA010000104.1 GCA_947653375.1 uncultured Clostridium sp.
ACAAGCAATAGAAATGGCTCAAATATACAGTAACATATTAAATGGTACTATGGAAGCATATGCTTCTATAATATCAAATAATCTAAATGGAGTGATGAAATTTCTAACATCAATTACAATTATATTGGCTGTTCCAACTATGATATCAAGTTTTTGGGGAATGAATGTTGGATTACCATTTCAAAATAGCAAAACTGGATTTATTATAATGATACTAATAGCAGTTATAACTACATTAATAGTAACATGGTGGTTAAAAAGAAAAGATATGCTTGATTAATAAAAAAGATATAAAATTTTAATGATTTTATATCTTTTTTGTTTATTTTCATTAAAATATTTTTATTAAAAATGCATAATTTTTTAATAAAAAGAAATAATAATAAAGACAAAATATAATTTTTCAAAAAAGGAGGAAATATTATGAAGGTTATAGATAAAATTGCTTTAGTATTAATAATAATTGGAGCAATAAATTGGGGACTTATAGGTTTTTTCAATTTTGATTTAGTTGCTGCTATATTTGGAGATATGACTATGTTATCAAGAATAGTTTATGGACTAGTTGGAATTTCTGGATTATGGGGAATAAAATTATTATTTGATGATTAGAAAATATAATAAAAAGAACCAAAATTAATATTTGGTTCTTTTTTTAAGACTTAATAATTAAATTCTTTTATAATATCTTAATAAGAGGGGATTTGTTATAATAACTATTTGAATTTATATATAAATTTAATATGTAAATAAATACAAAGATTATGTACTTGAAAAATACATTAATATAATATATAATTTTAAATATTATAAGGAGGAGAAAACATGCTAAATACAAATGGAGTTACAGTTAGATTTGGAAAAAGAATTTTATTTGAAGATGTTAATATAAGATTTGGAAAAGGAAATTGCTATGGGATAATTGGAGCAAATGGTGCTGGAAAATCAACATTTCTGAAAGTTCTTTCAGGGGAATTAGAACCTAGTAAAGGTGATGTAAGTATAGATAAAGGAGAAAGATTATCAATATTAAAACAAAATCACTTTGAATATGAAGAATTTACAGTAATAGACACTGTTATAATGGGAAATAAAGAATTATATAGTATAATGAAAGAAAAAGAAGAAATATATGCTAAATCAGATTTTTCTGAGGAAGATGGTATGAAAGTAGCAAAATTAGAAGAAAGGTTTGCAGAATTAGACGGCTGGAATGCAGAATCAGATGCAGCTATTCTATTAAATGATTTAGGAATTATACCAGAAAATCATTATAAATTAATGAAAGAAATAGAAGCGAAAGATAAAGTAAAAGTATTACTAGCACAAGCCTTATTTGGAAATCCAGATGTTTTATTATTAGATGAACCTACAAATGATTTAGATTTAAAGAGTATAAACTGGTTACAAGATTTTCTAATAGATTTTGAAAATACAGTTATTGTAGTATCTCATGATAGATATTTTTTAAATAAAGTATGTACACATATAGCAGATGTTGATTTTGGAAAAATAAAAGTATATCCAGGAAATTACGATTTTTGGTATGAATCAAGTCAATTAGCTTTAAAACAATCAAGAGAACAGAATAAGAAAAAAGAAGAGAAAATAAAAGAGTTACAAGAATTTATTGCTAGATTTAGTGCAAATGCTTCTAAATCAAAACAAGCTACATCAAGAAAAAAGACATTAGAAAAAATTGAGTTAGATGAAATAAAACCTTCAAATAGAAAATATCCATATATAGATTTTAAGCCTGATAGGGAACCTGGAAAGGAGATTTTACAAGTAAAGAATATATCAAAGACAGTTGATGGAGTAAAGTTATTAAATAATATATCATTTGATGTAAAAGCAGATAATAAAATTGCGATTTTAGCAGATAATGAACTTGCAAAAACAGTGTTATTTCAAATAATTGCCGGAGAAATAGAGCCAGATGAAGGTGAACTTATATGGGGAACAACAATTACAAATGCATATTTTCCAAAAGATAGTAATTACTTATTTGATACAGATGAAAATATTACAGAATGGCTTAGAAAATATTCTAAAGATCCAGATGAAACATATGTAAGAAGCTTTTTAGGAAGAATGTTATTTTCTGGAGATGAAGCATTAAAGGGTGTAAGAGTCTTATCAGGAGGAGAAAAAGTAAGATGTGTATTTTCAAAAATAATGCTTTCAGGTGCAAACTTTTTAATATTTGATGAACCAACAAACCACTTAGATATGGAAAGTATAACAGCATTAAATGAAGGTATGAAAAAATTTACGGGAAATCTTATATTTACATCACATGACCATGAGCTAACACAAACAGTTGCTAATAGAATTATTGATATCAAAGAAAATGGCCAAGTTATAGATAGAGAAGTTACATATAATGAGTATTTAGGAATAGAATAAAAATAAGCAACTAGTTAATTCTAGTTGCTTATTTTTTCTCAATTATAATAGTGAGAGAAGTTTGTTAAACACTAAATTTGAAACATCTTTTTTAGAAAGACCAGTAGTATCTTGGTACAATACTTTTCCATCAATAGATGTATAGAAGTTTTCGAAATTTTTCTTATAATTTAAAAGAAAATCTTCTTTAGAAAAAGTGATAGCCCCTCCTAATTTTGATCTCCGATTTATTGATTCTTCAATTGATACATCAATCACATATAGAAAATCAGGTTCTAAATGATATGAGGTACCAAGTAAAGTTGCAAAATCTATAAAAGCAGAAGATAAATTAGGATCTTTTTGTTGAAAAAGATTTATCCAAAAAAGACAATTGTAATATCCTCTATCAAAAAAGATAAAGTCTTTTTGTGAATTTTGAGCAATAGAAGTTGCTTCAATAAATGATTGAATTTCTTCCAGCCTTATCCAAATATTTTGCTCAATAGATCCTTTTGGTATAATATCTTTAGGATATTTTTCTGCAGCTTCTTGGATAAAAAGTGCATTTATGCCATGTTGATCACATAGATGTTTCAAATTGTTTAACAAAGTGGTTTTTCCAGAATTAGGCAATCCTGAAAATTCTACTAAGATTGGCCGTGACATAGAGATGCCTCCTTTTAATTTAGTAGAGTAATTATATATAATATTAACATAAAAGTCAATATTTGAAAGTAAAACCTTTTTATAATATAATACAAAAGAAAGGATGAAATATATGAAAAAAGATAAGATTGAATATGCAATATATTTTGCAACTAAAGCACATAAAGGACAAAAAAGAAAGTTAGAAGATGTGGATATGATCTTTCACCCATTTACAGTAGGAATGATATTACAAAGAAATGGATGTGACGAAAATATAGTTTCGGCTGGGATATTACATGATGTTGTAGAAGATACACCATATAGTTTTGATGATATAGAAAGAGAATTTGGAGAAGAAATAAGAAATTATGTATATGACGCATCTGAACCTGATAAAACATTAAAATGGGAAGAAAGAAAAAAACATACAATAGAACACATAAAAAAAGCGCCATTAGGTTCAAAGTTAATAGTAGCATGTGATAAAATAAGTAATTTGGAAGATTTACTTGACAATATTGAAAAAAATGGTAAGGAAAGAGCCTTTAAAATACTTAGTAAAAATGAAAATATGCAAAAATGGTATTACTCAAGTGTTTATGAGAGTTGCATTTATGGAGTTGACAAAAGTTATCCGATATTTAAAAGATATAAAGAAATATTAGAAAAAATATTTTAAAAATAAAATTTATAAATTATTAGCAGTAATTATAAAAATCTGTTATAATAAGTATATTAATTATATTTATAAGGAGATAAACAATGGAAAAAATCATAAAAACAATATCAGAAGAATTAAATATAAAAAATTCACAAGTAGAAAACACTATAAAATTAATAGATGAAGGAAATACCATACCATTCATTGCCCGTTATAGAAAAGAAGTAACAGGTGGTTTAAGTGATGAAATTTTAAGAGACTTGGGAGAAAGATTAAATTATTTAAGAAATTTAGAGCAAAGAAAAGAAGAAGTTGTAAAATCAATAGAAGAACAAGGAAAATTAACAGATGAAATTGTACAAGCTATTGCAATTGCAAAAACATTAGCAGAAGTAGAAGATATATATAGACCTTATAAACAAAAGAAAAAAACAAGAGCAACAGTAGCAAAAGCAAAAGGATTAGAACCATTAGCAGAGATTATATTAAAACAAGAAGAAAAAACACCAATTAATGAAATAGCAAAACAATATATAAATATTAATTCTCTTTCAGAAGAAGATAAAAAGAATAAAGATAAAATAGTAAATACAGTAGAAGAGGCAATTCAAGGAGCTTTAGATATTATTGCAGAAGATATTTCTGATAATGCAAAATATAGAAAAGAAATTAAAAGACAATGTTATAGAGAAGGCTTAATAGAAACAAAAGCATCAAAACAAGAAGAAAAATCAAATTATGAAATGTATTATGAATATCAAGAAGCAATAAAATATATACCAAGTCATAGAATATTAGCAATTAACCGTGGAGAAAAAGAAGAATTTTTAAAAGTAAAAATACAAAAACCAGAAGAAAAAATATTAGCTTATATAAAAAGAGATATTATTAAAGGAAATACACAATTTACTGAAATGTTAGAAGAAACTATTTTAGATAGTTTTAAAAGGCTAATAGAACCTTCTATTGAAAGAGAAATTCGTAGTGATTTAACAGAAAAAGCAGAGGAAAAAGCAATAAAAGTATTTGGTCAAAATTCAAAACAGTTATTATTAGGAGCACCTATTAAAGGTAAAACTGTAATGGGATTTGATCCAGCTTATAGAACAGGTTGTAAAATAGCTATTATAGATGAAACAGGAAAAGTACTAGATTATACAACAGTATATCCAACTGAACCACAAAATGATATTATTGGTGCAAAAAAAGAATTATTAAAATTAATTGAAAAATACAATGTTGATATGATAGCAATTGGAAATGGAACAGCTTCTAGAGAGTCAGAAATGTTTGTAGCAGATATGTTAAAAGATACTTCTAGGCAAGTACATTATGTTATTGTTAGTGAAGCTGGTGCATCTGTTTATTCTGCATCAAAACTAGCAACTGAAGAATATCCAGATATTAATGTATCAATAAGAGGAGCTATATCAATTGCAAGAAGATTGCAAGATCCATTAGCAGAATTAGTTAAAATAGATCCTAAAGCAATAGGTGTAGGACAATATCAACATGATGTAAATCAAAAGAAATTAGCAGAAAGTTTGACTGGAGTTGTAGAAGATAGTGTAAACAAAGTAGGAGTAGATGTTAATACAGCAACACCATCTTTATTATCATATGTGTCAGGAATTAATAATTCAATCGCCAAAAATATTGTGAAATATAGAGATGAAAATGGAAAACTAAAAAATAGAAAACAATTATTAAAAGTACCAAAACTAGGAAAAGTAGCATTTGAGCAATGTGCAGGATTTTTAAGAATATTAGATGGAGATAATCCTTTAGAAATTACTGCAGTACATCCAGAAAGCTATAAAGCAACAGAAAATTTATTAAATAAATTAGGATTTAACAAAGAAGATATAAAAGATAAAGATAAATTAGAAGATTTAAGAAAAAAATTAAAATCTATT
>CANTHA010000105.1 GCA_947653375.1 uncultured Clostridium sp.
TTTTTATTTTCTTTTTGTTGTATTTCTTGGTTTAATTCTTCTAATTTTTTATCTAATTCTTCAATTTCATTACTATATCGTTCTCTATTTTCTCTATTATTTTCAATTCTTGTTTTAGCTACACTTATATCAGAATTCAACATTTCTATTTCCTTCTGACTTTCAAATCCTATGTTTGACATTTCCTCAATTTTTGTTGTAATCTCATCTAGTTCATTTTTCAATTGTTCTTTCAATTGTTGGATTCTTTCTAATCTTCCCTCTTCTTCTTTAGTCTGATTACTATATATTTCTTGATTTTCAACAACTTGCTCTAATTCTTTTTTAGATTTTTCTATTTGATATAAAAATAAACCTATCTCAATGTTTTTTAATTCTTCTCTCAAATTTAAGTATTTTTTTGCTTTATCTGCTTGTATCTTTAATGGATCAATATTACCTTCAATTTCTGCTAAAATGTCATTTATACGAAGCAAATTGAGCTTTGTTTGTTCCAATTTTTTCTCTGATTCTTGTTTTCTTGCTCTATATTTTACAATTCCAGCAGCTTCCTCAAATATATGTCTTCTATCTTCTGATTTATTACTTAAAATTTCATCTATTTTCCCTTGACCTATAATTGAATACCCATCTTTTCCTATTCCAGTATCCATAAATAACTCTAATACATCTTTTAGTCTACATGGTACTTTATTTATAAAATATCCTGTTTCACCACTTCTATATATTTTTCTAGTTACTGTTACTTCTGTATATTCAATTGGCAATTCTCCATCAGAATTATCAAATATTAAAGATGCTTCTGCAAATCCTAGAGATTTTCTATTTTGTGTTCCAGCAAAAATAATATCAAGAGACTTTGAACCTCTTAATGATTTCATACTTTGTTCTCCTAATACCCATCTTATACTATCTGATATATTACTTTTTCCTGAACCATTAGGACCTATTACACTTGTAATTCCAGGCATAAATTCTAATACTGTTTTATCAGCAAAAGATTTAAACCCTTGTAGTTCTAATCTTTTTAAATACATTTTTATCACCTTTTGTCTTAACTTTTCTATTCATGTAGTTTATACTATTTTCTTATTTTTGTAAAGTAAATTAAGGTAATCGATTAAAAATATAGTAACATTTATGTTACTGGTCAACATTATTATTTGTTTTATTGTGAGAAAGCTTAATATATGATTTTTGAAATATCGCGTAAGCGACCAAACGAGCAACGCGAGTGCGATTGGAGCAACTTACAGTCTAGTATATTTTATTCTGGAAGTTGCGACATATAATGTATGAAAAAATCATATATTAAGCTTTCTCATTAAAAAATATACGAGTATGTTGACTAGTAACACATTAATTTTTACTATAATAAAAACTTTCTGAGAATATTTTCCCAGAAAGCTCTATAAAACGAAAAACTTAAATTTATATATACAATCCATATATTAACAAATGTCTGAACCAGAAACAATTTTTGCTATATTATATATTAGTCTTTGTTTATCTGGTGTACATTGAGTTAATACCTTATACAATTCTTCATCTAAATATTTATCTGATGCAGTTTCTGCACCTGTAATCAAATTTTCTAATGGCATTTCTAATGCTTTTGCTATTTGTGCTAATCTTCTTAAATTTACATGCGCTTGACCTCTTTCAATTCTACTCATGAAAGCAATTGCTACATCTATTTCTTCTGATAATCTTTCTTGTGACCATCCTTTTTGTTTTCTAGCTTCTCTAATTCTTTCTCCAATTAAAGCATAATCTATTTCCATCAGTTTACGTCCCTCCTTATGAGTAAATATAACACTATGAGTTCCAATTGTCAATATATTTCTTTGTTTTATACATAAATTTTTACAATTAAGTTACTGTAAATTTTGTATTAATTATTTTACTTAAATATTTATATATTAATTTTATTAAAACTTATTTCTTGCTATGTTAATATTACTATTTATTTTCTATAACTTTTTCAGCATAACTGTTATTAACTATTTCTTCATATGGTGCCTGATTTGTTAATTCACCTGCCATTGTCATTACTTCTTGTAGTCTATTAAATGCTTCTTCTTTTAATACTGGTGTATCATTCCAAGCATCTATATCTTTATAACTTTGTATAGCTGCTGTTAATAAATCTATATTAGTATCTGGGAAAAAACTTTGTATTGCTTCTGCTATTTCTTTACTACTATGTTCTTTAACCCATTTTTGTCCTTTGTAAATTGAATTTGTAAAGTTTTGTATTATTTCTTCATTTTCTTTTATATAACTTTTCTTTGCAAAATATGCTGTATATGGAATTTCTCCTGCTTCTTCTCCAACTGATGCTACAACATAACCTTTTCCTTCTTGTTGTGTTAATGATGCTGTTGGTTCAAATAATGTTACATAGTCTGCATTTCCACTTGCAAATGCACCTGCCATTAAGTCAAATTTAATACTATCATCTAATACAGCATCTTTTTGTGGACTAATACCATTTTTCTTTAACACATACTCTAAAGTCATATATGGTACTCCACCTTTTCTTCCTGGAATAATTGTTTTTCCTTTTAAATCTTGCCAATTAAATTTATCAGTATCATTTCTTGATACTAAAAATGATCCATCTTTTTTTGTCATCTGAGCAAATACTTGAGTATAGTCTTCTTTTCCTTCATTATATACATATATTGATGCCTCTGGACCTGCAAATCCTATATCACATTGGTTTGCTAAAACTGCAGTCATAACTGCATCTGCTCCTTGACCAGTTGTTAATTCTATATCAATTCCACTTTCTTTGAAAAAACCTTTATTTATTGCAACATATTGTGGTGCATAAAAAACAGATCTGGTTACTTCGTTTACTTTTATTGTTTTAGTTTGTTCAATATTCATATCATTTGAACCATTAAAAAGCATACTTACAGCTACAATTGCTATTAAAACAATAACTACTATTATTGAAATAATAATTCTCTTTTTCAAAACATTTCCTCCTTTATTTAAACTTCTTTGAATGTAGGATAAATTTTTCTAATAATAACACAGCTACATACATAATTCCTGCTACAATTCCTAGTATTATTACACTAGTCATTACTAAATCTAGTTTAAATACCTGACCTCCATATACAATTAAATATCCAAGTCCTGCTTTTGATACTAAAAATTCCCCTGATATTACACCTACTAATGAAAGTCCTATATTTACTTTTAAAGAGTTAATAAATGTTGATAAATTTGCAGGTATTACTATTTTCGTTAATATTTGAAATTTATTTGCTTGAAATGTTTTTGCCATTTTTATAACTTCTTTATCTGTTTTCATAAATCCATTTAAATTTTCCAATATTGTTACAATTAATGAAATTGATACTGCCATAACAATTATTGCTGGTGTTCCAGCTCCTACCCATATTATAATAACTGGCCCGTAATGCTACTTTTGGTAGACTATTTAATACTACTAAATATGGATCTGCAACTCTTGCTAAAAAATCAGACCACCATAATAAAATTGCTATAATTATTCCTAAAATTGTTCCAACACAAAAACCTACAATTGTTTCATATGCTGTTACTCCTATATGCATTAATAACTGGTTAGATCCTAAATTCAAAAATGTATTCCATATTCTACTTGGTTGACTTGTTATGAAATTATCTATTAATTCTTTTCTTGCAAGTATTTCCCATAATCCTAAAAAAGCTATTAATATTCCTATCTGAGTAATAAGTATTAAGCATTTTTTTCTGTTTTCTTGTTTTAAATACTTTTTTCTTTCAATTGATATTTGTTTATTTTTCATTTACTCCTAACTCCTTCCATAGTGTATTAAAATATTTACTAAATTTAGGACTTTCTCTTGTATTTATAGGAGTTCTATTTTCTATTTCAAAATCTATTTTATGAATATCTTTAATTGTTCCAGGTCTTTTACTTAATACTAGTACTCTATCTGCCATACTAATTGCTTCAGATATATCGTGTGTAACCATAAGAGCTGTTATATTTTCTTTTCGTAAAATGCTATAAATATCATTTGTTACCATTATTCTAGTTTGAGAATCTAATGCAGAAAATGCTTCATCTAATAGTAATATTTTTGGCTTTACAGCAAGTGTTCTAATTAATGCAACTCTTTGTCTCATTCCACCTGAAAGTTCTGATGGGTATTTGTCTTTAAAATCATATAAATTATACTTCTTTAATAATTCTTTTACATATTCAATATTTTCTTTGTTTATTTTTCCTTTTAATTCTAAACCAAGTAATGTATTATTCCAAATACTTCTCCATTCTAATAAACAATCTCTTTGTAACATATAACCAATTTTTGAAGATACACCTTCTATTCTTTCTCCTTCTATGTATATTTCTCCTGTTGTTTTATCTTCAAGACCAGCTATAATTGAAAGAAGTGTTGATTTACCACATCCACTTGGCCCAATTATACTTACAAATTCTCCTTCCTTTATTCTGAAATTAACATTTTCAAGTGCTAAAATTTCATCTTTTTTATTTTGATACTTTTTGCTTATATTTTTAACTCCTAATATTTCTTTCATGCCTTCCTCCTTTTTATTTATCCTATTATATTTTATGTAAAATTAGGAGTTTGTGTTCTAAAATATAAAGTCAAAAAGACCTTTTAAATATGAATTATTTGTTCTTTGTATATCAATGAAATTATATGGTATTTCTACATTATAATTTCCATACATATTATTATTTGTTTCTTTTTCTTTTTCATTTATTTTTTCAATTTTCCATTCTTCATTTCCTGTATAAATAATTATTGGAACTACACTAGGATAATTTTTATTTTGTTTAAATCTGTTTTCTCTACACCAATCATTTATAATATCAATGCTATTATTTAGAATATTCAACTTTATATTTGTATTAATTTCTGTTTCATAATGTATTAAAAAATATACTTCTTTTTTATTTACTTTATATATAATATCCGAATATGTTAAACTATTTTTTCTTCTTATATGCGAATTTTTATGCACTAATAATTCATCTTCTTTAATAATATAATCTAAATCTAAACATTCATTAATAATACTTGCAACTTCTTTAGTATTACTTAAAATGTCTTTAATTAAATTATCATACAAATGATTCTTTCTTTTCGTATGTACATTATAGTTACCTTTTTCTTCTGCTAACTCTAATACAGCATTCAACCTTAATGTATGAATGCATTTAATATAGTCATCATAAGTAAATGACTCAAACAATTGTATATTCCTCCTTTTCCTTATTTTTTGTTGGGTTTAATATTAGATAAAAATTGTAATTAAACTACGAATAAAACAAAACTATAATTTTGAATAAATTCTATAAATAAAAATATCTATAATTATTTAACCATAGAATACAAAAAATAACAATAATTTTATACCTTTTTCTTAAAATGAGACGTTTGGGACAGGTCTCAAACGTCTCATTTTTGTCGAAATTTGTTTTTAACATTATTTTTTGTATTCTATGGTTAAATAATTATAGATATTTTTATTTAT
>CANTHA010000106.1 GCA_947653375.1 uncultured Clostridium sp.
TTCTTCTAATAACATTCCTTTTTGTAAATTATTTATAGATTTTATATTTTTTTCTTTGCCTATTTTCTGTATCTTCTCCATACTAATAAAATCTTTTTCTGTAACTATAATATGATCTTGAAGTTGAATATTAAAAACTTTAAGCATTTCATTTGTTACATCTGTTAAATGAAAATCATCTTTGCTTGGCTCTAAATTATTTGAAGGATGATTATGTACTAAAATAACTTTATTACTTGCAGAATAAAGTGCTGTTCTTATAATTTCTTTAGTATCTATTACTACATTACAAGTAGTTCCAATTCCCAATAAAGTAATATTCCTAATATTGTTTCTGTTGTCTAATCCAATAAATAAAAGATGTTCTCGGATTGCATTTCTAATCTCTTGAACATCTTTTAAGTTTAAAATATCTGTAGAGGAACTAACCTTTATATCTTCACTAATATTCTTTTTAGGTTTCTCAATAATGTCAACATTCATTATAAATCACCTCCATTATATGTCTGTATAATCATTATCAATTTCTAATGAATTTTCATCTTTGTTTGTTTCAAATACATCAATTACTAATTGATTAAATTTTTCTTTTAATTCTATACTTGTGAAAGTTTTACACATTTTATCTATATACTCTAATGCAAGTGGCTTAACATTTTCTAATCCATATTTTTTTATAATATTTTTTATATTATCTTTTTCTTCTCTTATTTCACTAAATTCTGTACCATCTACTGCATAACAAGTATATTTGTATATAATATTGCTATCATCTTTTATATCTGGATCAAGATATTTTATTGATAATATCTCTTGATTATGTTTTAACCTGTCATCATATAACTCATAAAATCCATTCTCTTCACAATATTTATCTATATAATAATCATTTACAAGTTCTATTCCATCAATGTTATTATTGAGTTTCTTTAAAAATTCTATAATACCTTTTTCTGTATAAGGAATTTCAAAAAAATTCTCTCTGGTATATTGGCTATATTCTTTAGTTGAATTTTTATAATGATCTTCTGGAATGTCAACTCTAAAACAAAAATCAACAGAAACATATTGTGGATTAGGATATTTTAGATTATATTCTTTTTGAGTTAATGATGTATGCTTAATGTCTGGACTGTATGCACATCCAACTTCTATAAATAGATGCTTATTATCTGATGTAACAACAATCCCTCTTAATCTGCAATTTGTAGGAGTTGTATAATCACTCCCCATTTTTACCATTTTAATTTTCATTGCAATCACCTCCAAATTTCATAATTATAAAAAAAGAGAATGAGTACATAAAAATTATAATACTCATTCTTACTTTAAAATCCTCAAAGCATATTGATATAAACAGCATAATTGTTATAAATATGCTTAATAAAAACATTTTTATTATCTTTTTCAAACTTTATCGCCTCTATTGTTTCAATCTTCCAAATCCATAAAAATTTGGCCCATTCCACCATCCATTATTATATTTTCTAATTCTAACTCCAGATGGATTGCCTCCAGTATCTATCACATATTCAGCAGTTTCGCCATCTATTGTTAAAGTTCCCATATATATTCCAATATGAGATATGCTTCCAGGCTGTCCAGTATCGTATGTATCTTTTAAGAATATTAAATCTCCAGCTTGTCTATCATCTACATTTATAGGATTACAATATCCATTATAAATTCCCTGTGCTCCAGTATTTGGTATAGTTATAATTCCTGTGTGAGCAAGACAATGTATAACCCAAGAAGAACAATCATAATAATCCATACATTCTTCATATTTTAAATTACTGTGATCCATTAAATATCTTTTACCAGCATTTTTTAGAAATTCTTGATATATAGCACTTAATTGTTCATCTCCAATACTTACATTCAAATAAGCATAAGTAGTTTGAAAATCTGCACTAAATAATTCAAAAAATGAATTAGAATTATATAATAATTTTATTTGTTCTATTTCATCATCTGTAAATTTAGTTTGATGAGAATCATATTTCACCTTTTTCTTTTTCTTGTAATTGTTAATTACATTAAAATTACTATTACACCAATCAATATAGGAATTTAACGATGGGTTACTAACAATCTTCTTGTTTTCTGTAACTGTTACTTTTGTTTTCGTTACTGTACCATCTCTGTTAGTTGTTTCAATTTCTTTTTCATAGGTATAAGTTGAATCTGTAATTTTCTCAAACAATCCAGCATCTTTAAATTTCCCAAGTAATTCTTTTTCTACATCATCAAATGTCAAATCACCATTTAGCATTTGAACGATAGAAAGTGGTGCTTTCCAGTTAATCATACCTTTACCTTCTATTGTTCCATCAACTATTTTCCCAGAATTATAAAATTCAACTGTAGTTTTGTCATACTCATTTTGAGTATTTATCATATATGTTTCATAGTTTTTCTTTGTATCTTCACTCATTCCAATACCAAAAAAGCTACAAAAAGCAGCTATAACAACTATAATAATAAGAATAGGTGCAATTTCTGGTAGCATAGATAAAATTAGTTTTACTACACTTGCTACTAATTTTACTAATAATTCCATTAACTTAATCATAACATTAGTAGTTTTAGATATTACTTGTTTTCCTAACTTCACACTAAATTTGCTTATTTTCTTTGTAGCCTTTTTAGTATATTTAACTGTTTCTTTAGTAATCTTTTTAGATGCTTTATTAGAAACCTTTTTTATAGCTTTAGTCATTATTCGGCTTGATGTACCTTCAAAAGCAGTTGTTCCATTTTCATTTAATCCTGTGTTTATATTTTTTCCAGTTCTTATAACCTTTTGAGCAGAATTATTTATAAATTTAGCTCCTTTTATAGCTGTAGCAATCCTTTTAGAAGTTTGTAATTTACTGTTATTTTTGTTTAGTGCAGTTGCATTTGTGCTATTTTCAGTATTATCTGCTAATACATCTTTATTTTCTGATGCAGTTTGTATTTTATTAGTTTTTATTATTTTATTGTGATTATCTTTATTAGTTTGAATTTTATCGTATTGTATAACCTTTGTTGATATTTGTTTTTCATTACTTTCACTATTATTAGTTACTTCTGTAATATTCTGGACTCCAGTTTCAAGTCTTGAATTATCAACATCACTTTCTGTTATTTTATTTAATTGTTCTGCATACCATTTATTTATATTATCTACACTATCTAATGCTAAATTTGTTCCTTTATGAGCATAATCTGTATATTTATTAAGAGAATTTGCTATATCCTTATTATTATCATTTGCCATAGTCTATCCTCTACTTATTTGCATATTTGAAGTTTGATTTAGTTCATATATATACGAATCTTTAGACACTTGATTTCTAAAAATAACTTTATCATCACCAAACACAATAATTCCCTGTCCTGCTGGTGAATCTGTTACATATCTTGCTTCCTCATCACTAATATCAAATATTTTAGAAATTGGTGGTAAGTCTAAAGGCTTTTGTTTTAAAATCATAGCAAATTCAGAGTTAGATAATATCTTACGCCCATCCTCATTCTTTATTACATCTTCAATATTTTGTGTAATAATTGTAGGTATTGCATTTTCTTTTCTTCCTGTTTTGTAAATTTTTGCAATATATTCACTAGAAAATTGATTTGCAAGTAATATATGGAACTCATCAATAAATATCCAGGTATGTTTTCCAAGTGTTTTATTTCTGTGAAGTCTGTTCATAATATGTTCTAATACAACTAAATATCCAGTTTTTTGGATGCTTGGTGGAAGTTCTGATATATCAAAGGCAATAAAGCGATTTTTTATTTCTATATTAGTTTTCTTTGAAAATATATCCATTCCCCCTATTACATATCTTTCAATAACTAATGCAAGATTTTTTGCTTCATTTTCTGGTTGTTTTAATAATTCATTATAAAATCTCTTAAAGTCTGGCTCATATTCTTCATTAAAATTATGTAGTTGATATTCCTCATAAATATTATTAGTACATCTATCAACAATCGTTTTTTGTTCTTCCGACAATCTTGAAAAAAGTGATTCTATAAAAGCAAGTACAAATTCTGATTTACTTTTAATTGCTTCTTTATCATCTTTTTCATATTGCAAAGAACTATCAAATGGATTTATATAAGTATTTGCATTAGTGCTTATACTTAATGATTGCCCTCCAAAAGCCTTAATTAAAGGATAATATTCTCCGTTGTGGATCAATCACACATACATCATCTTCTGGGTATCGTAGTAATACTTGTTCTATTAAGAGTTTTATTGAAAATGATTTTCCTGCTCCAGAAGTTGCAAGAACACATCCATTTCCATTTAGCAGTTTCTTTCTATCACAGAATACTGGATTTTTGGAAACAAGATTTATTCCATAAAAAATAGAATCTGGGTGCATCAAGTCCTTTGTGTTAAAAGGAACATTGGTAGCAGTAGATTCCGAAGTTAATGATCTTTGTATTTGTAAATTATTCCAACCAAATGGAAGGCAGTTTTGTAATCCTTCTAATTGTTGCCAATCCAAATTATATACTATAATTGAATATTCACTTGCAATATCTTTTACTACTTTTGTAGCTTTGTTTAATTCTTTTAAAGAATCTGCTTGAATACATATTAGAGCATTATTAGTAAATAGTTTTTGTTTTTTCTTTTGAAGTGCATCTCGTAATTCTTGTGCATCACTTATTGAATCCTCTAGTTTTTCATCTAATACTGCCTCATAAGAGTAATTGTTTTTATTAGCTTTTTTAATTTTTTCTAATCTTTCAGTTTTCATTCCAGAGATTTTCTTATTTACTGTTTTTATTACTTTGGCTGGGTTTTCTGGAGTAATATTCAAAGTTGTTATAATATTATAGTTGCTTAATGTTGTTATTCTATTATAAAATCGTGGTGTAATTGATTTTGGCAATTTACTAACATATACCACTCTTATAAACTTATTCTCACCAATTTTTATATAATTCTTTTCTCTAAAAGAAACATCTTTCTTTGCTGCAAGAACATCATAAATACTCAAACCATTTTCTTTTGCATATTGAATAAAATTATCAATTCCATTTTCTTCTGGTAGTTTTTCATTAAATATATTATATAAATAACTTAATCTTTCTAATAGCCTTACTCTTGTTATCTTGGATTTTAACTCTTTAAATTTTTCTTCTGATTTTAGTTGATATTGAAGAAATATATCTTGTGCTTCTTTCATATTTTCTGCTTTTGTTGTAATAACAACTTGTCTTTTCTCACATAAAATTTCTTCTTTATCTCCTATTGATAATTCAATAAGAGAATTAAATTCATTTGCAACTTTAGATTCATTCTCATTTAGGTTATTGTCTTTATAAATAAAATTTTGCTTATAATCATTTGTTTTTACTGGTGTTCCAAAACAAAT
>CANTHA010000107.1 GCA_947653375.1 uncultured Clostridium sp.
CTGTTTTTTGTTCACAACTTCACTTTGTTCAGTTGCGTAAGTTATCCGTAAAACTCGCTTCGCTCGTTAACGGCTAACTTACTTTCTTCTCTTAACTATGAATTTGTTAGATTGTTTCTTTTTGTTTCTTGTTTTATATCCAAGTGCTGGTTTACCCCAAGGTGTCATTGGTCCTGCGTGTCCTACTGGTGCTCTACCTTCACCACCACCATGAGGGTGATCTACTGGGTTCATTACAGATCCTCTAACTGTTGGTCTTATTCCCATATGTCTTTTTCTTCCAGCTTTACCTATCTTAACATTTTCATGATCACTATTTCCTATTACACCAATAGTGGCTCTACAATTTGCTAATATTAATCTCATTTCTCCTGATGGAAGTCTTACATGTGCATATTTTCCTTCTTTAGCCATTAACTGTGCACTTTGTCCTGCAGCTTTAACTAATTTTCCACCTTGTTTTGGATTTAATTCTATATTATGAATTAAAGTACCTACAGGAATTGAATTTATTGGCATTGCATTCCCTGGTTTAATGTCAACTGACTCTCCTGATATTACTTTATCTCCATCAGTTAATCCTTGTGGTGCTAATATATATGCTTTTTCTCCATCTGTATATTCTATTAATGCAATATTTGCACTTCTGTTTGGATCATATTCTATTCCAATAACAGTTGCTTCTATATCATCTTTATTTCTTTTAAAATCTATAATTCTATATTTTTGTCTATTTCCACCACCTTGATGTCTTACTGTTATTCTACCATATGAGTTTCTTCCTGCATTCTTCTTTTTCTTTGCAAGTAATGATTTTTCAGGAGTCTTTTTTGTTACTTCTCCAAAATCTGAAACTGTCATATTTCTTCTTGATGGTGTATAGGGTTTGAAGTGTTTCATTCCCATCCTTATCATTCCTTTCTCGAAACAATGAAAAACTTCGCACTACGTTGTCAAACTTCATGAATACTTATTCGATATACCCTCGTATTATCTCATCAGTATTCATTTGTTTTCCTAGTATTTCTCGCTTTTGATTGTTTCTCTTCTATATAATATTTACGGATTTTTTCCTGCTCCGCATTAGCAGATATTCTTTATTTTCCTGGTATTTTCCAGATAATTTTTATCTTTCTTATAGTTCTGTATTCAAATTCTCAATTTTTTACTATTATATCTTCACTTTTTAAATTGATTAAAAGTATTAAGATATGTATTTTTGTGAATTAATCAAGACGAAGTCATACGTTGGTATGTCGAGGTTTGATTAATTGAAACAAAAATATACATATTATTGCTTTTAATTAATTTTCTAAGCACCCATAAATTCTTCAATAGAATCTTTATACTTTTTAGAAACTTTAGTTTCTTTTCCACCTTTAGATAAATATGTAACTTCTTGTGGATTTGTATCTATTGTAACTATTGCTTTTTTCCAATCTGGTGTTTTTCCAACTTGGTATCTTACTCTTTTCTTTTTACCATTTACATTCATTGTATTTACTTTTAATACTTTTACATCAAAAAGTTTTTCAACAGCTTTTGCTATTTCAACTTTTGTTGCTTTTTTATTTACTTTAAAAGTATATTTACCTTCTTGTAATTGATCATTACTTTTTTCAGTAATTACTGGTGTAATTATAATTTCTTCTGGTAACATTATGCGTACACCTCCTCTAATTTTTTAACAGTATCAACTGGTAAAATTAGATTTGTATATTTTAGTAAATCAAATACATTTATATTGTTAGCAACTATTGTTCTTACACCTTCAATGTTTCTTGAAGACATTAAAACATTTTCATTGTTTTCTGGAAGGATAATTAGAGTTTTTCCTTCAACTTTTAAGTCAGCTAATGCTTTTACCATTGTCTTTGTTTTGATTTCTTTTAATTCTAATTTATCAATTACTGTTAATTCTTTTTCTAATACTTTAGAACTTAATATTGACTTGATAGCAAGTCTTCTTTCTTTTTTATTAACTGAATATTTATATGAACGAGGTTTTGGTCCTAAAGCTATACCACCTTTTATCCATTGTGGAGCTCTAATACTTCCTTGTCTTGCTCTACCTGTTCCTTTTTGTCTCCATGGTTTTCTACCACCACCACGAACTTCTGCTCTTGTTTTTGTACTTTGTGTACCTTGTCTTTGATTTGCTAGATAGTTTACTAAAACACTATGTACTATAGCTTCATTTGGTTCAATTCCAAATATACTATCTGCTAAATTTATATCACTTACTTTTTTACCTTTAATATCATATACGTCTACTTTTGGCATTTCGTATTTCCTCCTTCCTTCTATTTAACAGCCTTTACAGCTGATTTTACTTTTAAGATAGCTCCTTTTGGTCCTGGAACACTACCTTTTACTAAAATTACATTTTTGTCCATATCAACTTTTACAATATCTAAATTTTGAATTGTAATAGTTACTCTTCCCATGTGTCCTGGTAATTTTTTACCTTTAAATACTCTACCTGGTGTTGAAGTTGACCCCATTGATCCTGGTCTTCTATGATACATAGATCCATGACCCATTGGTCCTCTGTGTTGACCATGTCTTTTTATAACACCTTGGAATCCTTTTCCTTTTGATGTACCTTGTACATCTACTTTTTCTCCTGCTTCAAAAATATCTGCTTTTACTTCGTCTCCTACTTTATATGTAGATACATCTTCTAATCTAAATTCTCTTAAATGTTTTTTGTTTGCTAATTTTGCTTTTGCAAAATGTCCTGCTCTTGGTTTGTTGATATGTTTGTCTTTTATGTCTCCATATCCTAATTGTATAGCATCATATCCATCTGTTTCTACAGTTTTTACTTGTGATACTATATTTCCTTCTGTTTCTATAACAGTTACTGGTATAACATTTCCTTTTTCGTCAAATATTTGTGTCATACCAATTTTCTTTCCTATAATTCCTTTTTTCATTTTCTTTCCTCCCTATACGTTTTACCGCATAAGTTATCTCTACGTCACTTCGTTTCCTAGAGCTAACTTAACTATTGGCTGAAATGTTTATCGTTTCCAGCTTGGTTTTTTGTTGTGACTATTTTGACTGTAATACTCAAACTTTGCATTTACATGCTCATCTTATTATAATGTTTACACTTATATTGTTCACAATCTCACTGTCGTTCGATTGCGTAAGTTGTAAGTAAGACTCAAATTTCACTTCGTTCAATTTTCCAATTTGACTGTAATACTCAAACTTTGCATTTACATGCTCATCTTATTATAATGTTTACACTTATATTGTTCACAATCTCACTGTCGTTCGATTGCGTAAGTTGTAAGTAAGACTCAAATTTCACTTCGTTCAATTTTCGTTAACTTACAACTTAATTTCTATATCAACACCAGCTGGTAATTCTAATTTCATTAGATTGTCAACTGTTTTTTGTGTTGGATAAAGAATGTCTATAACTCTTTTATGTGTTCTCATTTCAAATTGCTCTCTTGAGTCTTTGTATTTGTGTGGAGAACGCAAAATTGTTACTACTTCTTTTTGTGTTGGTAATGGAATAGGACCTGAAACCTTTGCTCCTGTTTTTTTAGCAGTATCTACTATTTTTTCAGCAGACTGATCCAAAACTACATGGTCATATGCTTTAAGTCTTATTCTTATTTTTTCACTTGTTGCTATTGTGTTTGCCATCGTAATTTTCCCTCCTTTAAAAATTTATTTTTTGTTACGGTAGCTTATCTTTCTACCTAAATTACCGTGGCAAGTTAAAACGCACTCTGGTGTTTCGAATATCACCTATATAAAAACCCAAAATATGCATGATAATTCTGGGATAAGTGTGCATTCAAATGTATATAATCGAATTACTCCAACTATACCTTTTGCTTAATTTATATATGCAAAAGAACTTACCGCCTGGTCTTTGCCATGACATACTCCACTAAAGTTCCCTCCATCCCTAATTTACGTAGAGATGTAGCCACATTTAGCTTCAACGCTTTATTCATGCTCCATTATTATACAACGCTTTATTCCGTATGTCAACAGTTTTTTTGTAATATTTTTGTAATTCGGTTACTTTTTTATTTTCTATCTTATCGTCTAGTCAGAGGTGAATTTCTCTATAACTCTAGCTTCTTATCTAATATTATTTTATCTATAGATTTTCTTCGCATATCTTTAATCATCTCACAACTATTATTTAACTTTCTTTGTTCTTCAATATTTAAATCTAATTTTATAATTTCTCTCACACCACTATCATTTATAATAGCAGGTACCCCTATATAAACATCATCTTGTCCATATTCATCATCTAAATAAGTTGATACAGTTAATATAGAATTTTCATTATCCAAAATTGCTCTAACTAATCTATTTAGAGACATCCCTATTCCGTAATAAGTTGCCTTTTTCTTTTCTATAATTTCATATGCTGCATTTACAACTTCTTTATGAATTTTTTCCAAGTTTCCCATTGGTAAATTATTATCTTTCATTACATCTTTTATTTTTTTACATCCTAAATAAGCATGTTCCCATGGTACAAATGAAGAATCCCCATGTTCTCCCATTATATATGCATGTATATTTTTACTTGAAACCTTTAAATAATCTGCCATTAAATAACGAAGTCTTGCAGTATCTAAAACTGTACCTGATCCAATAACCCTACTTTTAGGAAGACCTGATATTTTCCATACAACATATGCCATTAAATCAACCGGATTACTTGCTACAATAATAATCCCATCAAATCCACTATTCATTATATTTTTAGTAATATCTTTCATTATCTTTGTATTAACTTCAGCTAATTCCAATCTAGTTTGTCCTTGCTTTTGTGCAACTCCAGCAGTAATAACAATTATCTCTGCATCTTTGCAATCCATATAATCTCCTGCCTTAATATTCATCTTTTGAGGAGCATATGGTAATCCATGTGATAAGTCCATTTCTTCTCCTTTTGTCTTTTCTTTATCAATATCAATTAAAATTAACTCATTCACTCCTCCCCTATTTATCATTGAGTATGCCATACTCATACCAACAAATCCTGTACCTATTAATACAATCTTACCTTTCTTCATATACATCTCTCCTTTGCATTCAATCTTTTTTATAGTATACCACTATTTTATGTATTTAAATAATTTCTTTTTTTAAAAAGTTATAATATATAGTAAAAACACTAATACGCAGTTTGGGAAAACACTTATTATTATAAGTAACTAGATTAACTCCTCAATATTTGAAAAAAACAATTAAATTTATTTATATGATTAGTCTGACCAGCAAATTGTGTTTTTAATATATATTTTAACTTTTTAATCAACTACATTTTAAAAATTATAATATACAGAAAACAC
>CANTHA010000108.1 GCA_947653375.1 uncultured Clostridium sp.
GCCTATTTAGGCTTATTTGTTATGTACCTTTTTATTTATTTTTTGTTTCATCATTTATTCACCTTCGTAAATTTTATTAAAACTAAATTTGAAAAATGACTAATCTTTAGCTTTAATTTACGAATAAATTAACATATGATTTTTGTATTGGATTAAAATGGGTATATAAAAAGAAAAAAGGGTACAAAAAAAGAAGACATTATATCTTCTTTTTAATTTGGAATTTATCTTTCCAATTCATCTATTCTTTTATCCATATCTTCCATTGTTTTAATTGGTAATCCATCAACTTTTGCTCCTTTAGGCCAAGTAATCTTCTTTCCTGTTTTTTGCTCTATATACGCATCTATTTCTTCATCTTCCATTTGTATTAATTTTTCATATGGTATACCTATTCTTTTTGAAAGTAGTTCTTTAGTTTTATTTGATAATTGATAACTCATTTTACATTCCTCCTAAATGTTATTTTATCAAAAAATGTTTATAAATACAATAGCAAATTTTTTGCATAAAATTTGCTCCGAATATTTAGAATCATTTTTAATGCCCAATATTCGCCAGCTTGGTGTTTTGACACCGTTTTTGCTGTTTAGGAAAATTTCCTAAAACCTTTTTGCTCTCCGAGAGATATAATTTTTAGTATAGATTTTTGAAAAAACAGAGCTAAATTTGCTCTGTTTTAGGTCTAAATTTTATATATAATTTCAATAATTTTTATTTCATCAATTTCTTTATTTCTTTATCAATAAATTCTTTTATTAGAGGTATATCGTTTATTGCTGTATCAAAAATAATACTATAATCCATATCATAATATCCATGTGCAAAACGATTTCTCATTCCTCTTATTTCATTCCAATTTATATCATTTTGTGTTGCTACAATATAATCTTCTGTTAAATGATTAACAAGTTCTCCTATTTGAAATATAGGCATAGAAATTGCATTTCTAAAAACAACGTTAGTATTAAAATCTTCTATATTTTTCCCAAACATATCAAATGTTTTTTCTATTTGTTCGCAGTATTCTTTCATATGTAATAATACTGTTAAATTTCTATTTAAATTACTCATATATATCCAATCTCTCTTTCTTTACTTCGTTATAAAATATATTTTTAGCAAGTTTTATTGTTTCGCTATCATAATTTATATCATCTGTATATGTTTCTTCTATAACAATATCAATTTGCTTTTTTAAAATTTGTTCTATTTCATAAGCAAGTGCAGATAATTGCAAAAGTGTTTTTAATTTTCCTTTTCTTATCATAATGTCAACATCAGATTGCTGATTTGCTTCACCTCTTGCATATGAACCAAATATATATGCTTTTTCAATTCCATATTTTCTTAATATATCGTATATCATTTCTTTTATTTCTTCAATTGTATATACTTTTTCACTCATTTTTTTAATCTCCAATTTATATTAAAATGACCTCGGACCCGTAGGTTACCCGAGGTACGATCTACTCCGAGTCTAGTCCCGTAGGTTACTAAACTACTAATCAATATATACTATAACATTTAGAACTTGATTTTGTCAAGTTGCTAAAATGCTATTTTATTTTCAATTTATAAAATTTATACTACACATATTAAGTAAATATATTTAAAATTGTAGATTATCTTTCAAAAATATCTGAGTTTTTTTCAAAATCTCTTATCATTTCATCTCTAAAAATATAATATACTTCTGGTGATATTGTTTTAAAACTTTTCAAATATTTCTCAATATCACTTTCTAATGTTTTATTTGAGATTCTTGTAATTGGTTCTATATGTCTTAATTTATAATAGCCTTCTTTATTGAAAATTGCATTTAAAGTTCCATCAATTACAACTCTTTCATCTTTAAGTATTGTTTCAACAAAACTATGAAGAAATTTTGATTTATCAGTATAACCATAACAATAACCTGTCACTATATCGTTTGGAATGCCTAAATGTAAAGATATATGATATGCTTTTTCAAAACAAGTTCCTGCCCTTCTGTCATCTTCTAAATCAGGTAATATTTCCACTGCTTTGGGTAATAATTTTGAAAGTTGCATAGCTCTAATTTCATAGTCTTTTTTTGAAATAACTATTTGTGAAATTTTAAACTTATCATTTTCTTCTATTTTTGTTTCAACAACATCTTCTTGACTAGATATTCGCTCAATTAATTTTCTTTTTTCTTCATCAGTTGTTGATACTTTAGTTAACTCATTTATAGTATATAAAATAGTATATCCATCATAATCTAGCCATTCACAATTAATTGATTTTAAATACTCAATACCTTTTCTAAAACTTTGTTCATTACAAATTTTTGCAAATGTTTCATCTATTTGTTGAGATGTATTAAATTCTTTTTCAAATAATTCTTTATAACTTTTCATTTCATTCTCCATATAAATTATTACTTTCTTTATTCATATTAACATATTTTATAATTTTTGTACATATCCAATTTTAGCAGGTGATTGCTTTTTTTATTTTGTTGGTAACTTTCACTATACAAGATGTGAGCTATTACTATCTACACTTAATCCTAATAACTCTGTATTCAATTGTTTAAAATATGTATGTGCTCTTGTAAAAGCTATCATTTCTGTTGTACATACTGGGGTAAAGTACACTTCTTTGGGCGTTTTTTATTATTCTAATCTGTAAAGTTATTTTGATGTACTGGAATAACTTTTGTATTTTAAAAGTTATTTTGATACACTGGAATAACTTTTAGATTTTATATAATTTTTCAATATCGGTTTTCAAATTAAAACGAATAATTTTAGTTCTATCTATATATATTTTATCTATTAGCATTTGCAAAATCATTCTATTGGGCACTTTTGCATTTATAATTTCGTCAAAACAATCTATTGCATTTTTCAATTTCTGAACTTTATCTTCAGCTTTTTTCTTCTCATCACTTTCAATTAAAGAACTTAAATAAGAAATACAATTCATTTTTTCCTTTTCTAATTCTTTATATGTATTTTCTATTATTTCCTTTTGCATAGAATTTGTAGTAGAAGCTAACTCTTTTATTTTTTGACTAACTAACATTTTATATTCTTCATTTGCCATATTTAATTTGTTTTGTAGCTTATATTTATTATCTTCTTTTTTGTCTTGTTTTATTTCAATTTTGATATTTTTAATTTCATCTAAATATTGATTTTTAGTAAATTTCAAAAATTCTTTCAAATGTATTAATATATCCTTTTCTTTTACTTCATGACAATGACAAGCCTTTGTGCTAAACTGTCTATATTTAGAACAATCATATCCTTTTTCTTTTACTTTTCTTTTTATCATAATCCCAGACATACCTGAACCACAATCTGCACACTGACACATTCCTGAAAAATAATATTCTCTTTTTGTATTTGCTCCAGAAGTATTTTGTTTTTTCTTTTTTTTCCTTATTTCCTGTGCTAAATTAAACAATTCTTTAGAAATAATTGGCTCATGATGATTTTCAAATATAAAATGCTCTTCTTTTGGTATTTTTACAGCTTTTCCTCTAATATTTACGGTTCGTTTTTTATGCGTAGTTAAGGTACCTGTATAAATCTCGTTTTTTAAGATATTACTTACCATATCTTTTGTCCAAGATTCTTGCACTTTATGCTTATACACTCGTCCTCGTTCTAAATGTTTCATTCTGTAATATGCTGATGGGGTTGGATAATTATATTTTGTATTTAGTATTTCACTAATTTTTTGAAAGCCATATCCATTTTCGACATATAACCTAAATATTGTTTCAATAACTGGTTTTAATTCTTCTATGATATAAAGCATAGGAATATCATCTTTAAAAACTTTTTCATAACCATAGTAATTCCCCATAATTAGTCTTGCTGTTTTTTGTTTGGAATACATATGGTCTCTTGTTTTTCTTGAACAGTCTTTTACATATCTTTCATTAAACCAAGTTGTAATACCAATAGTATCATCCCTATCATTTAGTACATCGTAGCTTCCACCCATTTCGGAAACTAGAATTAAGTTCTTTTGCATATTTTTGAATTCATCAATTAGGACTAAAACTTTTCCGTTATTTCTTCCTATTCGTGATAGGTCTTTTGCTATAACTACATCAATTTTCCCTCCTTTTACTTTTTCTATCATTTTTGAAAATTCAGGTCTAGTAAAGGTATATCCCGAAACATTGTCATCTATGTAGAAGTCTTCCTCTTTAATAATCCAATTACGAGTAGAAGCATATTCCTTAATAATTCTTTTTTGTTCTTCTATGCTTGAATAATTTTCTTTATCCTCATCTCTGGACAATCTACAATATCCGTGCAACTGTCACTTTTTCCTCCATTTCTAGCCTGATATTGCCTATGTCTTGAATGTTAGCATACATTACGATTTAGTTCCACTTGTTTCATAATTATTTTTTTGAGAATCTCGGGATAATTCTCTTTTCCTTCTATAAAAATAGCTATATGATACTTTTCTTTTTTATATTTCTTAATTTTCTCTTTTGTTTCTTGTTTTTTTAATTCTTCCTCCGTTAAATAAATTTGCATATATTTTATATTAGATATTTCATTAGAAGTAATTTGCATATAAATTAACCCCTTCATAATATTTCTCTATAAATATTATGCAAAAAGAAATAGGTAATATCTCTTTTTGTCTGAAATTACTTTTGTAAAATCCTAATACTTTAATTTTTATTATTTTTCAAATGCATCCCTCCCTCTATAATATAAGAACACAAAAATTTTATTAAATGGTACATTTTTATAAAATTTTTATATTCTTCTATATATAACAGTCCATTTTTTTGATTAGATGTTGCATTTTTTATAAAATTTATCTTTCTTTATATATCTTGGAAAAAGTCGTAACTTATATAATAGTCTATGCTATTATAATTGCATATAAAAATAAATTAGATCAAAAGATTAATTGCAGAATTTTTTAAAAACTTATTGTTTCTGAAATAAAAATAAAGTATAATAGAGCCATCCTTTTCAAAGGAAATCTTTGTAAAAGGAGGTGAACATTTTGAGTTCATTCGATTTAATTTGGCGATTAATTGTTTTATTATTACTTAGTAATAATAAAAATAATGAAAACCAAAATTCTCAAGATTAGTGCAAACTAATCAAAGGCAGTCTGGTCAACTGCCTTTATTTTTTTTGCAAAAAAATGAGATATGTGGTCAACATATCTCTGTGAACATTCGAGTTCTTCGATTTATTCTCTTGCTTAAGCTAAATATAGTATACTATATTTTTTATTATATGTCAAATATATTTGAAAAATTCATT
>CANTHA010000109.1 GCA_947653375.1 uncultured Clostridium sp.
CATTTTTATAATATCTGAAAAGTTTGTCATTATTATTGTAATTATTAATATATATTGGACATAATAAATTAGTTTTGCAATAGTTTCATTTTCTAAACTCTCACTTATAGATTTTAATATACTATGTATAACTATAATAATTAAAATACTTGCAATTGCTTTTATTCCAGTAACTATTTCTGACCCAAGCAAGTTTAAAATCCTTTTAAAAAATGTAGAATTATCAACTTCACCTTTTATTGCATTTTGTAAAATATCTCCTACTTCTTCTCCCTCAAAAAAATCATCTGTGTATTGTTTTGAATTTTGAATAAATTCATGTATTCCAAATTCTTGTTGTTGATCTTTTATAGTTTCTTCATTATTTGCAAATGAAATTGGTTTTAATATTAAAATAAAAAATATTGTTATTATAACAAGTATTATTTTTTTCATTTGTATCTCCTATTTGTTGTGTATATGTTAAGGTAATATTTTTAATATAATTTCTAAAAGACTAGATATTATTGGTATTGACATTGATATAATAATTATTTTACTTCCTATCTCTATTTTACTAGCAATAGCTGCTTCTCCTGAGTCTTTGCAAATACTTACAGCAAACTCTGAAAGAAAAGCTATTCCTGTTATTTTTATTAACAAAGATAAAAAAGTACTATTTATTGAGGCTTTATTTGCTATTGATTGTAATAGTGAAATAATTGCTGAAAGTTTATCTATAACTAATAACAAAATAAGTACACCTGTTATTATACTTATATATACAGCAAATTCTGGTCTATATTGTTTTAAAATTATAATAACTATTAGTGCTACAAGAGCTATACCTATAATCTTTATTATTTCCACTACTATTTGCCCCCTTTATTGTAAGTTATAAATTAAAAATGGTTCTTACAGTATTAAATAAGCTACTAATTTCTTTAATTACCATTGTAAGGACAATTATTAATCCTGCTAATGTTGTCATCATTGCTTGATCTTCACGCCCTGCTCTTACTAATACTTGATGTAATACAGCAACTAATATTCCTATTGCTGCTATTTTAAATAGTAAATTTATATCCATTATTCTTTAACCTCCTGAAATTTGCTTTAACATAAAATAATTACAATTACTAAACCAATTGTAGTTCCTAAACGAGTGTATAATTTTTCATTTTTCTGTTTTTCATCATATGCTTCTTTTATTTGGATTTCTAAAAACTGCTCTGTTATTTCTATTTGGCTAATTTGCCCTTCAATATCAGTTTGTCCTAGTAATTTAGATAATGTCTTTAATATACGTTTATCTTCTTCTTTTAAATTTGTTTCAGAACTATCAATTGCTTTTTTCCATGCATCACTTGCTGTCATATTAATCATTTTTTCTTTTGCTTGTACAAATATATTAGAAATATTTTTACTTGTGTTTTGGGAAATTTCATTAAAAATTTCAGGTATTGGTTCATATGTGAATTTTATTTTTGATTTTAAAACATTAAGTGCATTTCTTATTTCTTCCAATTCCTCTAATCTAAAAACATATTTCTTTGATATATATCTACCTATCAATGTTGATAAAGCCAATATTATAAATAGCATAAAATATTTTATTATTTGCATATAAAACACCTTGTCCTTTTTATTTTTTCTATATTATATGTACCATTTTTAAACTTTAGAACTAAATTAAATAAATATTATTTTTTCTATTTGTTTTGTTTCTACTAATTCATTTATATATGGATTATTTTTAATATCTTCCATATCTTTACCATGCATAGTAAAAATTCCTTTCACTCCAGATCTAATCGCTTCTCCGTATTGCTTCTATATCTTCTTTTGAGCCAATCTCATCACATGCAATTACTTCTGGAGCCATTGAACGAATTAATATTTTCATTCCTTTAGATTTTGAAATATTTTCAATTACATCTGTTCTTATTCCAACATCATTTTGGGGTATACCACGGTACATAGCTGCAATTTCTCCTCTTTCATCTACAACACCACATGTTCTGCCTCTAAAATTTAATTCTTTTATTCCATCACTTATTCTTCTAATTGTATCTCTAAGTATTGTTGTTTTTCCTTTACCTGGTGGCGACACTATTAAAGTTGTATAAATATCATTATTTTTTGTGTCTAATAATTGTCCCAATATTTTATCACTACAATTTTTTACTTCTCTTGCAATTCTTATATTAAGACTTGTTACATATTTTAAATTTATAATTTTTCCATTTTCAACAACAGCTGTCCCTGTCATTCCTACTCTATGTCCGCCTCTTATAGTTAAAAAACCATCACACATTTGATTTTTATATGCATAAATAGAATTTTCACAAAATTTCTCTAATATTTGTAATACTTCTGATTGAGTTACTATATATTCTATTAATATATCTACATATCTTAACTTTAAAATAATGGGCTTATTTACACGTATACGTATTTCTTCTATTTGTTCTTTTATGTTTATATCTTGTTCAAATGTATATAGTAGTATATTATATATGTTAATTGGAAAATACTTTAATATCTCTCCCATTTTATCCTCCATATTTATCATCTTCTAGAGTTCAATGTTGTTAGTTAAAAATTAATATATTATTTTTTACATCATAATATATTAATTTTTAACTTAACTAAATTGCACTAGAAACTTTTTTATAAATATATTTTTCTATACACTAAAAAAGCATATATTAATATATGCTTTTCTTTTTGATTTAGAACTTATTTTTTATTTATAACAGCTCTATATATCATTCCTGTATTTTGATTTTTTTCAAACTCGACTTTATATATTTCTTCTCCCTCAATTTCACTTTTAATTAATAACAAATTATCTTCTGATGTTTCATATTCATCTCCATTAAAGTTTATTTCAACTAATTTATTATCTTGTTGTTCATTTACTCTTTGAATAGTTGTTATTAATCCTTTTACAGTAACTCCTTTTATATTAGAACCTTGATAGTTTTCAAAAGTTGTATTATAGGAATTAACTTCTGCTTCTCCAAAAACTGTCATATCACTAAACCCTTCAATACCACTGATATAATCTAATTTGATTTCAGGTATTAAATTCATTAATGGATTAGAAGAATTTGGTATTCCTAATTCTGACATATGTTTATCATTAACAAGTACTAATCTTTCACTTATAGCTTCAATTAAATTAGCTACTTGTTCTTGACTTTGTTCTGTAAGTATTAATGAATTATCTGATGATATTTCATCTATACTTATTGTTTCTTTAAAATCTACATTATGGTTCCAGTAATAAATATAATTATTTCCTTCACTTGATATTCCTAATTCATAATCTTCCATAATAGTTTGTAATCCCTGTAGTCCAGAATATTTTATATTTAAATATATAGAGGTATTATCAGAATCTAGTTTAGTATTATATTGAATACTATTTCCTGTTTCTACTTTCTCTATTGAAATTTTTCCTTCATTAAAGTTTATTTGTATTTCATTTAATTTACCTTTGTTTTGATATACAATTACTTCAATATTTTCATTGTCTAAATCAGAATTATTATCAATTTGTTTGATTGTATCTTTTATATTACTTTTTTCTATTTTAGAAATTGAAATTTGATTTATTTTATTCAATGTTGCTTCATCATTTTGTAATGTTTCTAATATTTTTATAATAATATTTTTAAATTGTACTCCTGATAAAGATAATTTATATCCTTGTTTTTCTCCTTCAACTTTACTAAAACTTGAATCTTCTAATTCTTGTTCTAATATACCAAAATATGTATTTTGAATATATGTTATATCTTCATTAGTTAATTTAATAGAATTATTATTATCAAAAATATCTGGTACTTGTTCTAATGCTATAGATGAACTCTCATTAAATTGTGATAACTGATCTGTTTCTATAGCAATATATTTGCTACCTACATATTGCGTTTTTAAACCTAGTTTATTTTTTGATTTTAAATATGATATTGGAAATGACACTTCATCTGAATAATTTATACTTATATCTTGAAGTGCTTTATAATTTACAGAATCTACTTTTCCATTATATGTTATATTACAGTTATTTGTTTTATCAATATTTTCAGCATCAGATTGAACATTAAATCTGATTGTTCCATTATCTTCATATGGAGTTGTTCTTTTTTTATCATAATATTTACTTATATAGTTATTTATAAAACCTTCTTTTTCTTCTCCTATTTGTGATGCATATTTAAAAAATAAACTTTTTTCACTTTTAAAAATATCTGTTGCAAAATATGCATATGCAACTCCTGCAATAAGTATTAGTATTATAACTAGTATTATACTTATTAATATTATTTTACTTTTTCTCTTTTGATTCATTCTTTTATCTCCTTGATTATATATTCAAGCTTTTGTTATTCTTCCCAATTATGATATATGTTAGCAACATCATCTAATTCTTCTAGTCTTTCAATTAAACGTTCCATTTTTTCTATACCTTTTTCATCTAATTGCACTGTAGTAGTTGGAATCATTTGTATTTCTGCCTCTAAAAACGTTAATCCAGCTTTTTCTAAAGTTTCTCTTACTGATGAAAAGTCTGATGGTTCTGTTGTAATTTCATAAATTTCTTCTAATGATTCAAAATCTTCTGCTCCTGCTTCTAATGCAATCATCATTAGTTCTTCCTCATCAATTGTTGTTGATTCTTTTTCTATAACTAAAATTCCTTTTTTATTAAACATATATGATACACATCCAGTTGTTCCTAAATTTCCTCCTGCTTTATCAAATACATGTCTTACATCTGCTGCTGTTCTATTTTTATTGTCTGTAGATGCTTCTACAATTACTGCAACTCCGTTTGGTCCATATCCTTCATATACCATTTCTTCATAGTTTTCATTACTTGTAGATGCTTTTTTAATAGCGTTATTTATTGTATCATTTGGCATGTTTGCAGCTTTACATTTTGCTATTACATTTTTTAGTTTTGAATTTCCTGCTGGGTCTGGTCCACCTTCTTTTACTGCTATTAACAATTCTCTCCCCAATTTTGTAAATATTTTTCCTCTTGCTGCATCTGCCTTTCCTTTTTTAGCCTGAATATTGTGCCACTTACTATGTCCTGACATAATTTT
>CANTHA010000110.1 GCA_947653375.1 uncultured Clostridium sp.
GTACAGTAACTAATTCAACAATAATAGGAGGAAACGCACCAGTAGGAGGAATAGTAGGGAATAATCCTAGTAATAGTCCAATAACAGCATGTACAGTAACTAATTCAACAATAATAGGAGGAAACGCACCAGTAGGAGGAATAGTAGGGAATAATCCTAGTAATAGTCCAATAACAGCATGTACAGTAACTAATTCAACAATAATAGGAGGAAACGCACCAGTAGGAGGAATAGTTGGAAGTAATAGTGGTAGTAACAGTAGTCCAATAACAGGATGTAGAATAACTAATTCAACCATAACGGGTGAAAGTGCACCAGTAGGAGGAATAATTGGATTTACAAGCAGTAATATATCTGAATGTACTTCAAATGATTTAATTATAAGAGGAAAAAATCCTCAAATAATAGGAGAAATAAGAGGAGCAGGAAGTGGAGAAATAACAAATTGTACAGTAGAAAATGTAACAATAGAAGAAAATGTAGATACAATTGAATAAAAAAAATGAGACGTTTGAGACCTGTCCCAAACGTTTCATTTATGTTAAAAATAAATTTATATAGCAGATTTAACAAAATGAGACTTTTTAGACCTGACGTTTCAAATGTTTCATTTCCCTAAGAAATAGTTTTTTTTATTGTGTTTTTATTTATAAACTGTAATCTAAAATATATATAAAAATAATAAAACTAAAAATTCCCATATCCGTATGATAAACAACAAAAATACTTAAATAATCACATTGACTAAAAAATATAAAAAAATATAATTAATAATATAGTAATAAAAATGGAGGAGAAAGTATGAATAATTTTAGACAAAATAAAAAAATTAAAAATATTTTAATATTAATAACTATTGTAATAATGACTTTTGCAATAGGATTAATTTGTTTTGCAAATTTAGAGAAAGGAAAAGTATTAAATAATTTATTAGCTCAAAGCGAAGAAAATAATCAATTAGCAAATTCGGAAAATGAAAATTCTGAATTTGATTATGGAACTGCTAAAGGAAAAGTAATTATAAATTATATTGATACAGAAGGAAATAAGATAAGTGAACAAGATGAAATAGAGGGAATTGTTGGTACACAATATGAAACATCAAGAAAAGAAATTTCTCATTACATAGCAAACGGAAAAGAGCCAATGAATAAAAAAGGTAACTATAAGAAAGATGATATAAATGTAACATACGTATATGAGAAAACAGAAAATCTTGTAAATTCAGAAAGTAAAGATAATGAGGTAAAAGTTCAAATTGCAAATAAAAGAAAAAATAGAGAATATACATTAAAAATTATTCAAGAATCAGATGAAGAAGGTAATTTAACAGGAGGAGAATTTAAATTAAAAGATAACCAAGAACAAGAATTAATAAATGGTATGGTAACAAATGGTCTTTTAGTTGTAGGAGTTATTGATGTAAACGAAGAGGGGATAGAAGATTATAAAATTGAAGAAATATTGGCACCAAAAGGATATGATAAATTACTTGATTCAGATTTAGAATTAAAAATAACCAAAGTATGGAATGATGAAACAAAAAGATATGAAATAGAAATAGAGACGAATGATTTAAAAGATAGTATACAAGTTGAATTAACAGAAAATGATGAGATAATTGTAAAATTAAAAAATGAGAAAATAAAAACATACAATTTATCATTAAAGAAATTCGTAAGTTCAATAGATAATATAGAAACAGATAAAGAAGTAATAGCTACAGTTAATGAAGAAGGAAATATTATATATTCTAATGTTGATGAAAATATACAGGTAAATAAGGGGCAAAAAGTGATATTTACAATAAGAATATTTAATGAAGGAAATCAAGAAATGCCTATAAACATTGTGACAGATAATAAAATAACAGGATTAAAACTTGTTGAAGATAGCGAGATAAATAAAAAATATAAATGGGAAGAGTCAGAAAATGCATTACAAAGTAGTTATTTAGTAGGTAAAACAATAAAAGGTATTGATATATCAAAAAATGAACAACCTCTTTATGAAGATGTACAAATAGAATATGAAGTAACTCAAGAAGATCCTGAAGATAATAAAATTATAACTATATCAAAAATAAATATAGATGAAAGAGAGTCAAATAAAGAAGATAATGAAAGTAGTTTTGAAATGAATCTAATTCCTGAAGAAATAAAGAAATATGATTTAGGTATTAAAAAATTTGTGCACAGTATAGAAAAAGAAGAACAAGATAAAAAAATAACAGCAACAAAAAATGAAGAAGGAAAAGTAGAATATAATTCCAATAATCAAGAACTTTGTACAGTATCTAATTCTCAACATATAATATATACATTAAGAGTATTTAATTTAGGAGAAGAAGAAACATTAGGAAAAACAGTTTATGAGTATATTCCAAAGGGATTAAAATTCATTCAAGATAGTGAAATAAATAAAGAGAACCAGTGGGAAATGTATGCAAAAGATAAAGCAGGAAATTTAATAGATGTTAAGAACGTAGAAGAGGCAGAAGTATTAAAAAGTGAAAAGTTAGTAGATAAAACAATAAAATCATATAATTCTAAACAAGACGAAGAGATACAGTATATAGATTTACAAGTAGAATTTGAAATAGATGAGAGCGAATTAAATAGTGAAGATAGAATAATAACAAATAAAGCTGAAATTGAATCAACAACAGCAGATGTTGATAAAGAAAATGATAAAACAGAAGAAAAAGTTAAAGTTAATAAATTTGATTTGGATTTAACAAAATATATTGAAAGCATGAAAATTAATACTGGTGTATATGAACAAACAGTACATTTAGGAGAAGAAAAAAAAGGTACAATATATAAAAAGGAAATAAATTCTAAAAGAATAAATAATTCAGATATATATGTAACATATACAATTAAAGTAAAAAATATAGGAGATATACCAGGATATGCAACAGAAATAACAGATTATATTCCAAAAGATATGAAATTAGTAGATACAAGCGGAATATGGGAACAACAAGGAAATACTATAAAAACAACAAATTTATCTAAAAAGCTTATAGAGCCAAATAAAGAAGAAAAAATAGAAGTAACACTTTTATGGGATTTAAATGAAAACAATATAGGTGAGAGAACTAATATAGCATTTATAAGTAAATATGCAAATGATTATGATGCCAAAGATTTGACAGAAGATACAGATAATGAAGCTACTCTTATTGTTTCATTACAAACAGGTGGATTTAAAATAATACTTATTACAATTTTTATAGTAATGCTAGTTGTTACAGGAATTATTAAATATAAATCCTCAAAGATATAATAAATTTATGAAAGGAGCTAGAGATGAAAAAGAAAATCATAATTGCGATTAATGTCTTAATAATAATGTTTACAGTTTTATTTGGATTTGGAATAATCTCTAGAGGAAATTGGATAGAAGTTGATGGAGTAACTTGGTATTATAAAGAAGAGTCCGGAGAAGCAGTTGATGTATATATTATAGATGGAAATATATCATCTACATTTAATATACCTGAATATTTAAATGGATTACCAGTAACTAGAATAGGAAATAGATATGGTAGTGTAATAGATGGCGCAAGAAATAAAAGGCAAATTGAGATAGAAGAGATAAATATTCCTAGTACTGTAAAATCTATATCTAGTTCTGCATTTGAAAACTGTAAAATAAATGGCAGTTTAACTATTCCAGATAGTATAGAAATAATATCAAATGAAGCCTTTTTAGGATTTGAAGCACATGAGATAATTTTACCAGAAAATATACAAACAATATCTTCAGGAGCATTTAAAGGGGCTATTGTAGATATTATAAATATACCAAATAGTGTGCAAAGTATAGGTGATTCTGCATTCGAAGATTGTAGTATAAAAAGTATAAATATACCTGAAAACGTAACAGAAATAGGAGCCTATGCATTTAAAAATTGTAATAAGGATATACAATTAAATATACCAAGTAGTGTGAAAACTATTAGGGAAGACTCTTTTTTAGGAATAAAAGATGTTTACGTTGATAATTTAAAAGAAGATGTAACAACGATTTTTGATGAAGATGATAATGATAAAAATATTATTTCACATATGCATTACAAAAATTGTACTCATAAAATTTTAAAAGATATACCAGAAGGAGTAAAAATAATAGATGTAAATACAAATCAGGAAATAACAGAAAGTGAATTGTTATGCGGATCAGATATTACTTTAAGAGTAAATATAGAGGAAGGATATGAATTTACAAATTTAGTAGTATCTATACAAAGTGAAGGTGATTATAAAAATAGTGATTATATAACTGAACAAATAAATGTGGGAGAAACATATACATTTCATTCAATAAATAGAAATAAAATAGTACATATTCAAGATAGAAGTGAAGGACTTGATTTATCATTAAGACAATATATAGATACTATAAATAATAATAAGTTAATACAAACAAGAGAGCCAAATGTTAAAATAGTAAATGGTCAAATACAATATCAACATAGTAAAAAGACAGTATATATAAATCAAGGAGATATAATTGTATACAATATAAGAGTATATAATGAAGGAACAGTAGATGGAACGGCAAATAAAATAACTCAATATTTACCAGAAGGAGTAGAGTTTAATGCAGAAAGTGTAATAAACTTAAAATATGGATGGGAAATATCAGAAGATGGAAGAGTAGCAACAACAGAGTATTTATCTGCACAAAATATTGAAGCATATGCAGGAGGAAGTAATGTAAATTATAAAGAGTTAAGCATAGAATGCAAAGTAAATATAGAAGATGAAAATCAAAATAAAAGATTAGTAAATATAGCAGAAATAACACAGGAAAGTGATTTAGATATAAATTCAGTTCCAGGAAATATGACAGAAGGAGTTGATTCTGAATACTTACTAGAAGAAAGTGAAGTTTCTAATAATACATCATATATATTAGGAGAAGAAGATGACAATGACTTTGAAAGTATAAATATAGCAAAAAATGTTCCAGTAGAATATGCTATAAGAATAAACAAAATAGATGATTTAACAAATGAAT
>CANTHA010000111.1 GCA_947653375.1 uncultured Clostridium sp.
AAATCTATTTTCTTGCATATTATCCTTATTCCAGTTAGACAAATCTATTCTTATCCAGTCATTTATTTCTTTATTAAATAATGTACTTAATTTTTCTAAAATATCTTTTTCATCTTTTCCTCTTACTTTTTTCATTCCCTGCAGAGCAAACAAAATTTGATTTTGTTCTTCTTCTGAAAGTATTGTTTTATTTAATACATACTCATCTAAAAGCCTTATTCCACCATCTTTACCTTTACTTGCATAAATTGGTATATTTGCTCCACTTAATGTTTCTATATCTCTATATATAGTTCTTGTAGATACTTCAAATCTATCAGCTAGTTCTTTCGCAGTAACTTTTTTCTTTTGCATTAGTATATATACTATTTCAAATAATCTGTTATTTACTTGCATAATCTCCTCCTACAAGTATTATATCATATAAATATGACATCTGTCTGTCATATTAAAAAAAGAAGATACTAATTTCTTAATATCTTCCTTATTATTCTAATTTTATTGTTGATTATCTCTCCAAAAGTCTTAAATTACATTATGCTTTTATTTCTTTAATTCTTTGTAAATCATTGCTACATAATATTTCTAAATTGTTGAATATCTTTTCATCATTCCAATTCCACCATTGTATTTGTTCTAAATATTCTATAAGTTCATCATCAAATCTTTTCTTAATAGCATTGCACGGATTTCCGAACTGCAATATGGTATGGTGGAATATCTTTTGCAACAACAGAATTAGCACCAATTATTGCACCATCTCCAATATGAACTCCTGGCATTACTGTTACATTTTGTCCTATCCACACATCATTTCCTATTACAGTATCTCCTTTTAATGGCAAATCTTCCATTGTGGGAGTAGTTTTTTCCCAACCATTTCCCATTATATTAAAAGGATATGTTGTTATTCTACTCATACAATGATTAGCACCATTCATTATAAATTCTATTCCAGAAGCTATTTGACAAAACTTTCCTATAATTAGTTTATCTCCGTTAAATCGTAATGATGTGTAACGTGTTCTTCAAATTTATCTGCCCCATTTTTGTCATCATAATATGTATAATCCCCAATTATGATATTAGGTCTTGTTATTACATTTTTTATAAAACAAATTTCTTTAATATTAGGATTTGGAAATTTGTTCTAACTGTTTATATGCTTTAGGTTGCATACTTTCTAAACAACTTACTACAATAACCATTGTTTCTTGAATATCAAAGCAATTTATTTTTAGTAAATCTTTCATTTTTTGTTCTCCTTTTCTAATTTGCATTTTTTAGCACTTCAACTGCCTTATCTCTATGTACTTCTTTGATAATTTCTATCTTTCTATTTTTACAATTATAGCTCCATAAGGATATACTGCTTTTTTACTTAATTCTATTGCAATATCAATAAATTTTTCATCTTCATTCATTGTAAATCCTCCTACATAATTATTCTCCATTAAGATTTTAATCCCTCTATTTTCTAAATTGCCCTTATTGTATCATAAAAGTAAAATTTTGTCTTTATTTTTGCGACTTTTTTATTTTGAAGATGACATAAGAACAAAAAAAATAGCAAGAGCCAATTTTGACCTCTTGCTATCTAACTTTATATTTTCATTGTTAATTATTGTAAGATTCTGGATTTATAATATTTTCCAAGTACCATTATTTCTTTTTCCTTCTCTGTCAATAATATTATTGTCTTTCAATTTCTTTATATTTCTTTTTATAACATCTCTGCTAACATTAAGTGCAGTTGCCATATCATTTTGAGTAATTTTACTATTTTGTTTGATAAGTTCTATAATTCCTGTTTCAATACTTTCTGCAATAGTTTGGGCGATGTTCGGGCGATGTTTGGGCGATGTTTGGGCGATAGAAACATTCTTTTTGCCTTCTTTCGCTTTTAAATAACTTTGTGATGGACTACATTTTACAGCAACACCACCAGCTTCATTTATAATTTTTGGAATAGGTGAGCCATATTCTTTACAAGCATCTGTTATTCTTTTTATACCACTTCCCCAATATTCCACAAAACCAGCTCTAAAAAAAGTTTGAGAAATTGCTAAATTTCTAGGTACAGATGGGTGTTTTTTAAATAATATATCTTTTACCCCATCTGGTAGTTCTCCAGGATTCCAAATATAAAGATAATCATCATATACTTTTATTTGTACTGGAATAGCAACATTATATGCTTTGTGCTGTAAAAAATTATAGATTATCTCACGTGCTGCTGTTTCTGGTATGATATACTCATCTACTCTTTGCATACCATTGAAAGAAACATAAGCCTTTAAATATTTGGAATATAACATATCTACAATCTTTTCTGCTTGATATATTAAAGATCCGTGTATCTCATCTTGATATTTTAAATTAGCATCTCCTTCTTCAAAAAAACCAATTTTAGTATATGCTCCAGGTATCCATTTCTCTGGATCATTATGAAACAATAATATTGCCGAAGTTGTTAAGTAACCATTATCATATAATTTCAAATTTTCTAATAAACTTTTGTCATCAATATTTACATCTTCTTGCTTTAACCTTTTATTCTCTACTGCCAATTTTTTAAATCTTTCGATAGAATCTTTGTCTAAATCTTCAATCGTAACATTTGGAACTTGCATTGCATCCCAAGTTTTCCCAAACTTTTCTAATAATAGTCTATCATATTCTGATGCTGTTGCTTCGTGATTACTTCTACCACTTCTTAAATAAAATTTTCCGTGATAACTTATTGGAATTGGATATTTATCTATTTTTATAGTAATATATTGTAAATCATTTTCTGTTTCTAATTTTATTTCTGTAAGTATTCCCAAAGTATCTTTTATTTTGCCAGGCAATTTATTTAATAAATCTCCTGCTATATTTCCTAATCCAACAATTTTTCCATCATCATTAGCACCAATATACATCATTCCTCCAGAAGTATTTGCAAAACCACAAATCCACTTTAGCCAGTCATCTTTCCAAACTTCTTTAAATTCTATATTTTGATTTTCTATCATTCTGTTTCTCCTTCAACTTTATAAACTATTGCAAGTATATCATAATATTCTATTTTTTTCTATTATTATAAGCATATTTTTCAATACTTTTATAGTTTTGACATCTATATTTTAATCTACTGATGTCAAATTGCTGTCAAATGACTATTTTTTATCATATTTAGCATATACTTCATTTCTTGTAACCATTGATATTACTGATTTCTTCCACAACAGTTTTTGTATTTCTTCCCACTTCCACAAGAAGACTTTATCTCTGTATTATCAATACTATAAAATACTATCTATACTAATAATATCACGGATTATAATCATTTATATTTATTGTATTATTAGTATTATTTTTGTATATGTTTTCTTATTTTTTGCAAACAAAACGCAAACAATGTTTACATTCGATTTATGAAACTAGTATATAATAATCTTATAAAAAATACAATGCCCATATTAAATTTTTTAATTATTGTCGTTTTTATATTCCTTACATTTTTGTTCTAATAACTTAAAATCTACAACATTATTTATATAAGATACATCATAATTATTAATTTTTTGATTATATATAATACTTGCATACTTCTTTATCATTTCTTCATTTTTTCCAATAAATTCAAGTTCCTTTTCAACTAATATCTTATAATTTTTGTTTCTTTCATATTTAGGTTCATATAATATTAATTCACTATCTGGAACAGGTATCATATTACTAATTCTTAATGTTCCTTTTAAAACTGGTACATTATCGACTTCCTCATTTGATACAATTCTTACAATAGGAACAATAGATTTTCTTATTTCATTATCTTTATAATCACTCTTTTTAGGAGATGACATTGGTATATAATAGTTCATTTCATTTATTATTAAAACTATACCCAAATATTTTCTCATTACTTTTCTTCTATCTTCTTTATTGTCATAAACTTTATAATCAAATTGTCTTAAATAATCTATATATTTATCTGTTACTGAATATAGTTTCATTTTTCCCTCCTAAAAAATATAAAAGGTAAAGACCTAGATCTCTACCTTTTGATTTTACAGCTCCCACTTGTTGGTAGGGTTCACCTGATTTTTAACTGTAAATAGATATTAAATATCTATTTCTATTATATTCATTATAACCCGTTTTTATGCTAATTGTCAATCATTTTTACAGAAATTTACAAATCTTCTCAAACTTATTTGCTGTCTCACTTTCCATCTTTTCTGTTACTCTCACATATATATTATAAGTAGTATCAATATTTCTATGTCCTAACCTTTTTGAAACTGCTTTTATATCAGCTCCTGCTTCAATTAGTCTTGTTGCATGTGTATCTCTAAAATCGTGAAATCTGCATGGAATACCTAATTCATAATGAATTACTTTAAATGGATATTTACACGAATCAGTACCTTCAAAAACACCATTATTTTTTAGAAACACCAATTTAACTTCTGGTAAAGCAACATCTATTTCAGCATGTGCATTTATAATTTTTATCTCTTGTTTGTTATTATAAGGGTTTAGAACTGTCTTTTTATAATGTTTCATATATGTATCGCCATAATTTTTTCTATGTTCTTCTTGCTCTTGTTTATATTCTTTTAGTGCATTAACAAGAGTATCTCCTATAGGTATTGTTCTATAACTTGTTTCTGTTTTACATGTTCCAAAATACCATACTGTAGTTGAATTACCACTTATATGTCTTTGTTTTGTTCCTCCTGATTGATTTTTCTTTAGTATGTTTTTATTAACACTAATTGTTTTATTATAAAAATCAATATCATCCCAAGTTAAAGCAAATACTTCTGCAATTCTTAATCCAGTACAATATGCTGTTAGAAAAGCATAATAAACACAATGATTATTTTTAAATCTATCTAATATTAAATTAATTTCTTCATTTGTAAAGATATGTGCTGGATCTTCTGGTGGAATATCATATTTAGGTAATTTCAATCCAATTGCTGGAT
>CANTHA010000112.1 GCA_947653375.1 uncultured Clostridium sp.
TTGCAAGATGCCAAAAGTACAATACCTTTTATAAGAGTCAGGATCTAAAAACGAATTATACAGTGAAGAAAGTATCACTTTTTCTTCCCAAGATGCTTCGTTGAACACTGTGTGAGCCCGTTCGTTAAAAAGTCTATACATATTTGTGTCCTCCTTATATATTAATATAACTATATTATACTATAAAAAATTATAAAAAGCAAGAAAGGATATTATAATGTTAAGTAAAAAAGAAATTGAAGAAATAATACCACAAAGAGATCCATTTCTAATGATTGATGAAGTGGAAGAATACATACCTGGAGAAAGTGCAGTGGCATATAAAAATGTAAATGAAAAAGAATGGTATTTTAAAGGACATTTCCCAGGTAATCCAATAATGCCAGGAGTATTAATAACAGAAAGTTTGGCACAAACAGGAGCAGTTGCAATACTTAGTATGGAAGAGAACAAAGGTAAAAATGCTTTATTTGGTGGAATTGATAAAATGAAATTCAAGAAAATGGTTGTTCCTGGAGATAGGTTAAAGTTAGAAGTAAAAATAATAAAAAGAAAAGGACCAATAGGAGTAGGAGAAGCTATTGCAACAGTTGACGGAAAAATAGCTGCAAAAGGAGAATTGACATTTGCAGTAGTATAAAAAAAGGAGAGAACAATGAATAAGATTTTAATTGCAAATAGAGGAGAAATTGCAGTAAGAATAATTAGAGCATGTAAAGAAATGAATATAAAAACAGTAGCAGTATATTCAGATATAGATAAAGATGCAATGCATACAAAATTAGCAGATGAAGCAATATGTATAGGACCAGCTAATTCAAACAAAAGTTACCTAAATATAAAAAATATAATAGAAGCTGCAAACATAACAGGTGCAGATAGTATTCATCCTGGTTTTGGATTTCTTTCTGAAAATACTCAATTTGCTAAAATATGTGAAGAGTCAAATATAAAATTTATAGGACCATCTTATAAAGTAATAGAACTTATGGGAAATAAATCAAATGCAAAAGAACTTATGAAAAAATCAGGAGTACCAGTAATACCAGGTTCAGAAGGAAGTATAAAAGGTATAAAAGATGCAATAAAAGTGGCAAATAAAATAGGTTATCCAGTATTGTTAAAGGCAGCAGCAGGTGGTGGAGGCAAAGGAATAAGAATTGTTAAATCAGAAAGAGAAATGGAAAATAACTATAATATAGTAAAACAAGAAGCAAAATTATCATTTAATGATGATGAAATATATATAGAAAAATTTATTCAAAATCCACGACATGTTGAAATTCAAATACTTGCAGATGAATATGGTAATGTGGTTCATTTAGGTGAAAGAGATTGTTCAATTCAAAGAAATAATCAAAAAGTCATAGAAGAAACGCCATCAACAGCTATAGATGATAAAACAAGGATTAAAATGGGAGAAGCAGCAATTAAGGCAGTTAAAGCTGCAAAATATTCTAGTTGTGGTACAATAGAATTTTTAGTTGATAAAGATATGAAATTCTATTTTATGGAAATGAATACAAGAATACAGGTAGAACATCCAATAACAGAAGAAAGAACAGGAATAGACATTGTTAAAAATCAAATAAAGATAGCTGCAGGAGAAGAATTAAAATTAAAGCAAAAAAATATTGTATTTAGAGGACATAGTATAGAATGCAGAATAAATGCAGAAAATCCAAATAAAAAATTTATGCCATGCCCAGGTAAAATAACAGGATTAAATTTGCCAGGTGGAAATGGTATTAGAATAGATTCAGCAATATATGAAGGATATACAATACCACCAAATTATGATTCAATGATTGCCAAAATAATTACATATGGTGATAGTAGAAATGAAGCAATTAGTAAAATGAAAAGAGCATTAGAAGAAACTGTTATAGAAGGTGTACAAACTAACATTGATTTTCTTTTTTGCATAATTAAAAACCCTAATTTTATAAGAGGTAATTTTGATACATCTTTTATAGAAAAAGAAATAATTAATAACAAATAATTTGAAAGGAACAAATTATGATAGTTGATAAAATAAAAAAAAGAGCACCTACTGCGAAAAATGTAAAAAATAATGTAGATATTCAAGTAGGTAAATGGGTAAAGTGCAGTAAATGCAAAGAAATTTTATATAAAGAAACAGTAAGGGAAAATCATAGTATTTGTCCAAATTGTGGAGCTTACTTTAGAATGCATATAAATAAAAGATTGGCAGATATAATAGATGATGGTACATATGAAAGATTTGATTTAAATATAGATACAACAAATCCGTTACAATTAGAGGACTATGAAAAGAAAATAAAATCTTTAAGAGAAAAAACAGGAATACAAGAGGCTGTAAGTGCGGGAAAAGGAAAGATTAATGGAGAAGAAGTTATAATTTGTATTATGGATAGTGGTTTTTTAATGGGTAGTATGGGAGTTGTAGTTGGTGAAAAAATTACATATTCCATAGAAAAAGCCATTGAATTAAAGCTTCCATTGATTATATTTTGTGTATCAGGTGGAGCAAGAATGCAAGAAGGAATTATATCATTAATGCAAATGGCAAAAACTACATCAGCAATTGCAAAATTAAATGAAGCAGGTCTTTTATATATTTCAATATTAACTGATCCAACATATGGTGGAGTTACAGCTTCTTTTGCAAGTATTGCAGATATAGTATTAGCAGAGCCTGGAGCAAATATTGGATTTGCAGGAAAAAGAGTAATTGAGCAAACAATTGGAGAGGAATTGCCAGAAGAATTTCAAACATCAGAGTTTTTATTGGAACATGGTTTTATAGATAAGATAGTAGAACGAGAAAATTTAAAAGATACAATTTACAATTTGATTTTGTTGCACAAATAGTTAGAATTACATAGCGGTTTTCTGTGAAATGTTTTATATTATAGGAAGTTAAAACAACATGAAAAAGCGATCATTAAGATCGCTTTGACTGGTATTTGTTTTTAGTTGCTTGGCCTCCACGAATATGCCGCATAGATTTATTCTGTTTCAGTATTTCTCGTGAAGTTGCATTTGGCTTAATTTTTGTAACATATAAATATACACTACTTTTAGATATGCCAAAATGTTTTGCAGTTTCACGTACGGTAGAGCGATGTGTGTTAAAATACTCAACAACATCGTCTACAAAGTCTAAATCCAACATAAATAACCTCCTCAAGCAAAAACAAAAAAATGAATTGTTACAGTAACAGTATATAATACTAAACATAAAATGTCAATATTGTAGCCATAAGTTTAATAAATTTAAAAATAAAAGACATCGTCAAAAACGATGTCTAGGGCTCAAGATAATATAAAATAAATATGTGCATACTATAACATATTTAATGTAAAAAGTAAAGTTAGTAAAGGAGATGATAAAATGCAAAATACACAAGTATCTGCATGGGACAAAGTACAAATAGCTAGAAGCCCTACTAGAAAGACATCATTAGATTATATAGATGAAATATTTGACCAATTTATAGAACTACATGGAGATAGAAATTTTAAAGATGATAAAGCTATAGTATGTGGATTAGCTAGAATAGGAAAACAAAATTATACAGTAATTGCAGAGCAAAAAGGTAGAACCACAAAAGAGAATATTGAAAGAAACTTTGGAATGCCAAATCCAGAAAGTTATAGAAAAGCAATAAGATTTATGAAACAAGCTAATAAGTTTAATAGACCTGTTATTACATTTATAGATACAAAAGGTGCATACCCAGGAATAGGAGCTGAAGAAAGAGGGCAACGGAGAAGCAATAGCAAGTTCAATGTTAGAAATGTCAAAATTAAAAGTGCCAACTATTTCAATTATAATAGGAGAAGGTTCAAGTGGAGGAGCTCTTGCGTTAGGATTAGGAAACAAAGTATTAATGTTAGAAAATGCAATATATTCAATTTTATCACCAGAAGGATATGCAAGTATTTTATGGAAAGATCAATCAAGAGTAGAAGAAGCAGCACAGAAAATGAAATTAACAGCTAAAGATTTGTATGAACTAAAAATAATTGATAAAATAATAAAAGAATATTATGGAGAAGAAGATTGTTTCAAAAAAACAGCGAAAAAGTTAAAAGATGAAATTACAAAAATAATAAAATCTATGAAAAATATGACTGGTGAAGAAATAATAAATGATAGATATAATAAATTTAGGAATATGGGAGAATATAAGATTTTATAAATTATATATAATACAAGATTTAGAGTATTATTCAAAATACTATTAAGTCAATGTTTAATATATTATTTTTCACATCTTGTTGTCGCAATCGACAAATATAAAAATAATATGTAGATTGCTCTAATCGCACTCGCTAGTGCTCATTTAGTCGCTACGCGATGATTGCAAAATAATATAGTAAACTTTAACTTATTGAATGTTATTAAGTTTAATATATAAATAAAAAATTAAGGAGGAAATAAAGATGATTTTAGAAGGAAAGAAAATTTTAATTATGGGAATTAGAAATAAGTGGAGTATAGCTTTTGGTATTGCAAAAAGTGCCTATGAAAATGGAGCTAAGCTTATATTTACATATATGGGAGAAGAAAACAAAGAAAAAATTGAAGAATTAATATCAGAATTTGAAGGTAGCAAAGCATATGTATTAGATGGAGCATCAGAAGATGAAAAGGTAAAAGAAGTTTTTACAAAAATTAAAAATGAAAATGGAAAAATTGATGGAATAGTTCATGCTATAGCACATGCAAATACAGAAGATTTACATAATGATTTTATATATACAGGAAGAGAAGGATTTTCACATGCATGTGATGTTAGTGCATATTCTTTTGTATTAACAGCTAGACAAGCAA
>CANTHA010000113.1 GCA_947653375.1 uncultured Clostridium sp.
TCAATAGAAACAGCTATGAGTATGGTAGAGGGAACTGCTAGGTCTATGGGGATAGTAGTTACAGAGTAAAATAAATGAAAAATGAATTATAAATTGGGAGAGCAAGATAATAAATTAAAAGCTCGTTAGTACCAAAGGAGGTTTAAAAATGAAAAAAGGAAAAAGATATGCAGAAAGTGCAAAATTAGTAGATAATACTAAAGAATATGAAGTTAAAGAAGCATTAGATATTATTGAAAAAATGCCAAAACCAAAATTTGATGAAACAGTTGAATTACATGTTAAATTAGGTGTTGATTCAAAACATGCTGATCAACAAGTTAGAGGTACAGTAGTACTTCCAAATGGAACAGGTAAAACTCAAAAGGTATTAGTATTTGCAAAAGGACCTAAAGCAGAAGAAGCAGAAAAAGCTGGAGCTGACTTTGTAGGTGCAGAAGAGTTAATACCAAAAATTCAAAATGATAACTGGTTTGACTACGATGTAGTAGTTGCTACACCTGATATGATGGGAGTTGTAGGAAGATTAGGTAAAGTATTAGGACCAAAAGGATTAATGCCAAACCCTAAATCTGGAACAGTTACAATGGATGTAGAAAAGGCAATAAGTGAAATTAAATCTGGTAAAGTTGAATATAGATTAGATAAAAACAATATTATTCACTTAGGATTTGGAAAAGTTTCATTTGGCACTAAAAAATTAGTTGAAAACTATGATGTAATAATGGAAGCTATCATAAAAGCGAAACCATCAGCAGCTAAAGGTCAATATATAAAAAGTGTTGCTGTAACAACAACTATGGGACCAAGTTTATTTATAAATCAAAAATAAAATAAATATTAGCCAAAGACAGTAGGCAAAATAATAAGTCCTACCGAGGTATAAATGAGAGAAATACACTCTTTGTATCCATCGGTAGGGAACAAAGAGTGTTATTAATTTTAAATTATAAATATATTAGGAGGTGAAAATATAAATGGCAAGTGAACAAATATTAAATCAAAAGAAAGAAGAAGTAAAACAATTAGCAGAAAAAATGAAAGAGGCAAAATTAATTCTTTTAACAGACTATAGAGGAATTACAGTATCTGATGATACAACTTTAAGAAAAGATTTAAGAAATGCAAATGCAAGTTGTAATATTATAAAAAATAACATTACAAGAAGAGCATTACAAGAAGCAGGAATTGAAGGTCTTGAGGATGAATTAGTAGGACCAACAGCTGTTATTTTAAGTAATGAGGATTACTTAGCACCAGCAAAAGTAATTTACAAATTCAGTAAAGACAATGAATTCTATAAAATTAAAGGTGGGGTAATTGAAGGAAAAGTAATGAAACCAGAAGAAATAATTACTATTGCTAAATTACCATCAAGAGAAACTTTATTATCTATGCTTGCTGGAGCTTTACTTGGAAATATTTCAAAAGTTGCAGTTGCACTTGATCAAGTAAGAGTTAAAAAAGAAGAAGCAGGAGAAAAAGTAACTGTTAGTGTACCAGCTGAAGCAGAAGAAGCTACACCAGTAGCAGAAGAAAAAGCTGAAACAACAGATGCTGAGTAATATTAGAGTTGTGAACTTATATCACAAAATAAAATTATAAAAAATAAAGAATTGTAATTTATCAATTCAAAAAAATAAGGAGGATTTTAAAATGGAAAAAATAGAAAAATTAATTGAAGAAATCGACGCTTTAACAGTCGTTGAATTAGCTGATTTAGTAAAAGCTATAGAAGAAAAATATGGAGTATCTGCAGTAGCAGCTGCAGCACCAGTAGCTGGTGGAGCAGTAGCAGGAGGAGCAGCTGAAGAAAAATCAGAATTTGATGTTGTATTAACAGATGCAGGAGACCAAAAAATTAAAGTTATAAAAGTAGTTAGAGATGCTACAGGATTAGGATTAAAAGAAGCTAAAGATTTAGTTGATGGAGCTCCTAAAACAATTAAAGAAGCAGTTAAGAAAGAAGAAGCTGAAGAATTAAAAGCTAAATTTACAGAAGTTGGAGCTGTTGTAGAACTAAAATAATTTAGTTTATAATATCTAAAGTGTTACAGTTAAATATACTATAAGAAATAGTCGATTTAAATTTTGATATATTAATATTTATTTCAAAAAACATTAAAGACAAGCCATTTAGGGCTTGTTTTTTTAACTAAAAAAGTATATAATTATTAACAAATTGAGTTAGGAGATGATTATGTGAAAGTAAGTAAAGAAGAAATTTTACATATTGCAAATTTATCTGATTTATATTTAGAAGAAAAAGAAATTGATTCATATATATTACATCTACAAGATATTTTAAATTTTGCAAATATAGTAAATAATGCACCAGTAGAAGGACTAGATATAACAGTAGGTAGTAATGAAGCAAAAAATGTATTTAGAAAAGATGAAATAAAATTATTTGAAGATAATAAAGGTTTATTACAAAATGCACCAGATAAAGAACAAAATATGTTTAAGATACCAAAAGTTATTAATTAGTAAAAAATAGTAAATAAAATAAAAAGAATTAAAGATTTATGACGGAAAATAAAGTTATAAAAATTGGATTAGGAGAAGATTTTATGATTATAGGAATTGATATAGATGATGTAATTGCAAATACATATGAAGTTATGTTTTTTGATGCTCAAAAATTTACTATAGAAGAACTAAAAAGAAATGGAAAAATCCATAAGGAAAATTTAAAGACACATATGTACTGTAGTGAAATGCGTAACTGGAATAAAGAAGAAACAATCAGGTTTTTAGATGAATATTATGAATCTATTATGAAAGAGGTAAAACCAATAAAATATGCTTCAGATACAATTAATAAATTGAAAGAAGAAGGAAATACAATATATCTTATTACAGCAAGATTTAACAATAATAAATTTGATATACAAGAAATAACAAAAAAATGGTTAAGTGATAACAATGTAAAGTATGATAAATTATTTTTAAATTGTGATAAAAAAGCAAATATTGTGCAACAAAATAATGTAGATGTTTTTATAGATGACAGCTTTAAAAACTGTAAAGAAGTATCTGAAGTCGGAGTAAAAACTTATATATTCAATAATATTATAAACGAAGATTTTTATGACGAAAAAATTGATAGAGCATATTCTTGGACACATTTATATCAAGAAATAAAAAAACTGAAGGAGGAGAATTAATGAACATTACAGAATTAACTGTACATGAATTACAAGAAAAATTAAGAAGCAAAGAATTAACAATAACAGAAATAGTTAATGCTTATGCAGATAGAATTAATGAAAAAGAAAAAGATGTACAAGCTTTTGTAACTATATTGACAGAAGAGTCTAAAAAACAAGCAGTTGAAGTAGAGGAAAAAGTTAATAAGGGTGAAATTGAAGGGGATTTTGCAGGTATTCCTATAGGAATAAAAGATAATATATGTACAAAAGGAGTAAAAACAACATGTAGTTCTAAAATGTTAGAGAACTTTGTATCACCTTATAATGCTACTGTAGTTGAAAAATTGAATAATGAAAATATTATAGATTTAGGAAAATTAAATATGGATGAATTTGCAATGGGAGGTTCAACAGAATATTCATATTTTAAAAAGACTAGAAATCCATGGAATTTAAATAAAGTACCAGGAGGATCATCAGGTGGATCAGCAGCAGCAGTTGCATCAAACATGGTTCCATGGGCTTTAGGATCAGATACAGGAGGGTCAATTAGACAACCAGCTAGTTTTTGTGGTGTAGTAGGTTTAAAACCAACTTATGGACTAGTATCAAGATATGGGCTGGTAGCATTTGCATCATCACTTGATCAAATTGGTCCTATAACAAAAGATGTACAAGATAGTGCAATGCTTTTAAATATAATTACAGGTCATGACGAAAAAGATACTACATCAAGTGATAAGGAGAAAATAGATTATACTAAAGCACTAAAAAATGATGTAAAAGCTTTAAAAATAGGAGTTCCAAAAGAGTTTTTTGGAGAAGGAATAAATAAAGAAGTTAAAGAAACTTTACAGAACTCAATAAAAATATATAAAGAATTAGGTGCTGAAGTAGAAGAATTTTCGTTAGATATAGCACAATATTCATTAGCAACTTATTATATTATTGCATGTGCCGAAGCAAGTTCAAACTTGGGAAGATTTGATGGAATACGTTATGGATATAGAGCAAAAGAATTTGATAACTTAAAAGACTTGTATAAAAAGTCTAGAAGTGAGGGATTTGGCTCAGAAGTAAAAAGAAGAATTATTCTTGGTACATATGTATTGTCATCTGGGTATTATGATGCATATTACAAAAAAGCTCAACAAGTTCGTACATTAGTAATGAATGAATTTAGTAAAGGCTTTGAAAAGTATGATGTTATATTAACTCCAACTTCACCTACAGTTGCATTTGATATTGGTTCTAAATCTAATAACCCATTAGAAATGTATTTAGCAGATATATGTACAGTTTCTGTAAATATAGCAGGACTTCCAGGAATTTCTATTCCATGTGGAGTAGATAGTGCAGGAATGCCAATAGGAATGCAATTAATAGGAAACAAATTTTGTGAAGAAACAATATTAAATGCAGCATATACTTTTGAACAAAAAATTAAATTTAGAGAAAATTATAAACCTGAGTTTAAAAAATGATATGTGATTTTGATAATATGGAACAGTATTAAGTTAATTATATTAGCAGTATTACTTTGAAAATTTGTAATATTAAAAGTGAATAATAAAAAGAAA
>CANTHA010000114.1 GCA_947653375.1 uncultured Clostridium sp.
TTCGCAGACGTAGCGTTAGTGGAGGCGAAGAAAGGAATGATAAGTATTTATGAAAATACAATATAAAGATAAAACATTACAAGTTGACAAAGAAATTTCTATAAAAGAGTTATTGAAAGAACAAATTGCACAAAGCAAATACGAAATAGTTGCAGCTACTTTTAATAATGAATATGTAAATTTAGAATATATAATAAAAAAAGATGGAGAAATAAAACTTATAGATGTTACTTCAAAAGCTGGAATGAGAATATATAGAAGTACATTAATTTATATATTAGGAATGGCATTTGAAAGAATTTTTCCAAACAATAAAATAACAGTTAATTATCAATTAACAAATTCAATGTTTTGTGATATTGATAATACAGAAGTGACAGAAGATATGCTTACAATTTTAAGTGTAGAGATGAGAAAAATCATAAAAAAAGATATGCCAATAAAGCAAATAGTAATGACAAGAGAAGAAGCAAAAAAGATGTATAATGAAACAGATACTTCTAAAGGGCGTTTACAATATGATTTAAAAGATAATAATGAAATTTATATGTATTATTGTGAAGATTATTATAATTATTGTTATTCTACACTTGCAGATACAACTGGAAAAGTAAAAATATTTGAATTAGTAAAATATCAAAATGGTTTTTTAATGAGATATCCAGCCTCATCAAATCCAGAACAAATGCCAAAAATTGTACATACAAAAAAATTAGAATGGGCAATAGATGAGTATGACGATATTCATAAAATATTAAATGTAAATACAGTTTATAAATTAAATAAACTAGTAGAAGAAAATAAAATAAAAGATATAATTATGCTAGATGAAGCATTACATGAAAAGAAAATTGCTAACATAGCAGATGAGATTTCTAAAGATAGAAATGTAAAAATGATTTTAATTGCTGGACCATCATCTTCAGGAAAAACAACTTTTGCTCAAAGACTTGGATTACAGTTACGCATAAACAAAATAAAACCAGTAACGATTTCAGTAGATAACTACTTTGTTGAAAGAGTAGATACACCAAAAGATAAAGATGGTAACTATAATTTTGAATGCATTGAAGCAATAGATTTAGAATTATTTAACAATCATTTAACAAAATTATTAAATGGTGAAGAAATAGAAATGCCTGAATTTGATTTTCATGTAGGAACAAAAAGATATAATGGAAAGAAAATGAAATTAGAAAAAGATGAAGTCCTAGTAATAGAAGGAATTCATTGTCTAAATGATAGATTAACAAACAGTATACCAAAAGATAATAAGTATAAAATATATATTAGTGCCTTAACAGTATTAAATATGGATAGATATAATAGAATTTCCTCTACTGATACAAGATTAGTAAGAAGAATAGTAAGAGATTATCAATTTAGAGGATATTCAGCAAAACATACACTTAATACATGGCATATGGTTAATAAAGGTGAAGAAGAAAATATATTTCCATATCAAGAAAATGCTAATATTATATTTAATACTTCATTAATATATGAATTAGGAGCATTGAAAAAAATTGCTATGCCATTATTAGAAGAGATAAAACCAGAAGAACCAGAATATGCAGAAGCTAGAAGAATTATAAATATGTTAAAATATTTTAGAGAAATACCTTCAGAGGTTATACCAGCAAATTCTTTATTAAAAGAATTTGTTGGAGGAGGAAGTTTTGAATATTAGTAAAAAAGAGGGGAAAAAGTGGAAGTAAGAAATTTTACTGAAATAGATGAAGAATTTATATGTGATTTTTGTGGAGCACAAGTAAAAAGACTGAATTATTCTTGCAGAAATCATTGTCCATATTGTTTACATTCTAAACATTTAGATAAAAAACCTGGCGATAGACAAGAAGAATGTCATGGTGATATGGAACCAATTGGGCTAGAAATAAATAATAAAAAGGGATATATTATTATTTTTAAATGTAAGAAATGCGGAAGTATAAGAAAAAACAAAGCAGCAAAAGATGATAATATGGAATTAATAATAAAATTAAGTTCAAAACAATATAAAATGTGACAAAAAAGGGCGACCCCTTTGTCACATTTTTCTATTTAAGTTTCCATTAGTATAAATTTTTCCTTCTAAACGTTTTCTAGTTTTTACAATATTTATAATCTTATTTATTTGTTCAATGTTTTCATCTAAAATATCAATTCTTGCATAATCAATATTGAAATGTTCATGAGATATTGAAGTTATTTTACTATTAAAAATAGTAGTAATTGTTTGAATATTATCTGGAATGACTCTGAAATTCATATTTAACCTGTCTTTTAAATAATAATTAGAAGTATGTTTTTTGCAGTTTTGAACACATTCAGGATAGCATTTGTTAGATTGACCAAAAAAGCAATAATTTAAATTTAACACAGGTATACATCCATAAACTATTAGTTCTTTTTGCAAGTAACTATAGTTACATAAACTAATAATAGATTCTTTATCTAATTCAGGAGAGATAGTAAATCTACTTATTCCTAAACTTTTTAATGCTAATACAGTTTCATAGTTATATACATTTAAAGTATAGTTAGAAATTATTTTATAATGTTTATCGTTATCTTTTAATAATTCATTTAGTAATTTTATATATCCAATATTTGAAATAACAAAGCCTCTAATATCATATTTATTAATTGCTGATTTTATATTTGTATAAAATAAATTTCTATAATTTGATTTTATAATTGTTGGCATATATATATAAATGTTAGTTTTTTTATTTAATATATTTAAAATCTTTTCATATTTGCTATTTAAGAAATACTTGAGTGGTATATATATATTATTAATGTTTACTAATTTTGAATAGTCATAATTTTCGTGTAATATATTTAATAAAATTGAAATATCAGGTGTAGTATCTCTAGGTAAATTAGTAGAATTTGCTTGTATATCATTTATTGATATGCAACTATTTTTGTTTGTGTCAAATGTGTTATGAAATTCTCTGTATATTTTAGATAAAGCAAAATCTTGTACATTATTTAGTGCACTTCTTCTAAGCTCATTTAAGGTACTTAGTTTAGGCAAAAATGTATTTTCTTCTAAATCAATATCGATATTTGTAAATGTATAATGAGTAGAAGACGTTTTTGAGATTTGGTTTATTATAGTTTGATTATCTAAAGGTCTATTTTTTGCTTCTATTGGTTTGATATCTAATTCACAATTTATATCTAGATGTTTATATATATCTAAATTTGAATTACTAGTTACATGAATTGATAAAGGTTTATTTTTATGTATTATTATTTTACAATTTAAAGGTATTTTTATATTTTCTTTTTGGTAACTTTGTTTAGCAAACAAATTCAACGAATTTGAGGACATTTTGTAAATCTTATCACCTAAATGTATATTTCCCTTCATTCTTCCAATAGTAACAGTTTGATTTATTGTTGTTTTTGTTATATTTTTATTATTTACCATTAATTCAGAAATTGTATATGAGCCAGTTTCATTTTGTAATGAGATAGTATCACCAATTTCTATTTGCTCATTTAATTTTAATGTTATATATCCTTTTTGTTTGTTATAATTTTGAACAATTCCTAAAAATAGTCCCATATTATTTGGTTTATCTTTAAAAACAAGATTTTTATTACCATTTATATTAAAATGTCCAGAAGAAGACATGCCACGATTAAAAACTTGTAGCAATTCTTTTTTATCATTTTCTTCAATAAGAAATGGTTTATTAGATAAAGCTAAATCTATGTACTTTCTATATATTCTAGTTACAGTTGCTACATATTCAGGTGATTTCATTCTACCTTCAATTTTTAAACAATGTACACCTGATTTAATAAGGTTAGGTATATATTCTAAACCACATAAGTCACGTGTACTAAGTAAATATCCAGAATCAAGCTCTTTATTATTATCTAAAAGCATATATGGCAATCTACACGGTTGGGCACATTTTCCTCGATTACCAGATCTACCGCCAATCATGCTAGAAAATAAGCATTGACCAGAATATGAAATACATAATGCACCATGAATAAAACATTCAACTTCTATATCAATATTTTTACATATATAATCTATTTCAGCTAATGATAATTCTCTTGATAATACAATTCTTTTAAATCCAATCTGTTGTAATTCTAAAGCACCATCTAAATTATGTACAGTCATTTGAGTACTAGCATGTATAGTTAAGTCAGGAAATGCTCTTATTAATTTTTTTGCTAATCCAAGATCTTGAACTATTATTGCATCAATACCAAATTCATATGCTTTTTTTGCTAATTCAAATGCATCATCAAATTCTTCATTTTTAATCAATATATTTAATGTTAAATTTGTTTTAACTCCACGTAATTTAGCATATTCAATTGCCTCTTTTAATTGAATTAAGTTAAAATTATGTGCAAATGCTCTAGCACTAAATAAATCTGCACCAAAGTATACACTATTTGCACCATTTTGAACAGCAGCTTTTAGGCACTCAAAGTCCCCAACTGGTGATAGTAAGTCAATCATTTTGAACCTCCATAATATAAACATATTTTATCATAAAAAGTATGATTTGCAAATTGCCAACTAAACCCGGAACCGTTGGCAATTTGCCACTGGTTCCGGGTTTAGTTGGCAATAAATTTTATAATTAATAAAAATAAATATATATTAAAAATTTTCTAAAAATAATAATATTATGGTATAATAA
>CANTHA010000115.1 GCA_947653375.1 uncultured Clostridium sp.
ACTTATTTTATATAAAATAAGTTCTAATCTATAAAAAGGAGGTGTAACGATTATGAAGATTCCAGAACAAATTGTTTTAGTAGTTTTAGTAATGTTAGTTGGGAAAGTTTGTGGTTATAGTGAAGAATTGATAATAGGTTTAGTTAAATTTATTATTGGTTTTGGAATCATAGTAAATGCTAAATTTATTATCAAAAAAGCAAAAGGCATTAAAGAGTTTACTATCAAATTTTTCACTAAAAACTAATTAAACTTTTCTTTTTATAAATAGATTCACTAGAATCTACTTATAAAAGGAAAAGAGAATATGGATTATAAAAATTGTGAACTATATAAAATAAAAAGAAAAAGAGACTTATATGCATTATTGCATACAGATGAAAATAAAGTAAATGATGCATTGTATAAATATAAGGTTTGTATAAAAGATGGAAAAAGATTATTAGAAAAACCATGTGAGGAATTAAAGAAGATACAAAGAAATATGTTATATAAATTATACCAACTAAATTTTCCGAATTATGTATTTTCTGGGATTAAAGGCAAATCTGCTTTTGATAATGCAATATATCATATTAATTGTAGATATATGTTGAAATTAGATATGAGTAAATTTTTTCCTAATATCATAGAAATAAAGTGTATGAATTTTTTAAATATAAATTAAAGATGGCACCTGATGTTGCTTCAATATGTACAGATATAGTCACAGTAAATTATGAAAAAGATAGTGTGATTGTAGAAGATGGGGTACAAGAGTTTTTAAATTTGAAAAAAATAAAGAATACAAATCATCTACCATCAGGAACGCCTACTAGTCAAATTTTATCATATTTAGTTAATGTAGACATGTTTGATGAAATTATAAGATACACTAAATTACATAAATTAGACTGTACAATATATGTAGATGATATAACTATATCATCTATTAAGAGAGATATAAATAAAAGGGAAGAATCCGAAATAAAAACTATAATACGAAGAAATAAACAAAAGTTAAGTAAAGGAAAAACTATAAGATATGGAATAAATGAATATAAAAAAGTAACTGGTTTTGTAATTTCTCCAAATAATAAATTAGTTATACCAAATAAAATAAAATCCAAAATAAAAGCTCAAACAAAATTTATAAGAAAAAAAGAAACAGATATACATAACAAAAATAAAATAATTGGTTTAACTAATTTTGCGGATATATCTGTAAAAGGAAAATACATAGGACTGAGAAAAACTGTAAATAAGTTGGAAATAATAGAAAATGTCTAGATTAAGTTCTGGATTTTTTTATTATGAAAAATTAATTTTTATCTAAAAATGCCTGAACAATAAACAAATGTTTGATATAATTATAAAAAATTAAAAATTGGAGATGATAGTATTGAGTAATTTACAAGCAGAAGAATATAAAAATTTTGAAGAAATAAAAAAGATTAGAGAAGATGGAACAGAATATTGGAATGCAAGGGAGTTAAGTGAAGTTTTACAATGTAAGAAGTGGGAAATTTTGCAAAAGTTATAGATAGGGCAAAACTAGCTTGTAACAATAGTGGATTTGAAATTCAAGACCATTTTCCTGAGGTCAGGAAAATGGTTGAAATAGGCAGTAATACTGTAAGAGAGTTATTAGATTATGAACTTTCGAGATATGCATGTTATCTAATTGTACAAAATGGAGATCCAAGAAAAGAAGTAATTGCTTTAGGACAAACTTATTTTGCAATTCAAACTAGAAGGCAAGAAGTTGCTGATTATTTTAATTAATTAGATGAAGATAATAAAAGATTAGTAATTCGTGGAGATATAAAACAATGGAATCAAATGCTATTAGAAGTAGCTCATAATGCAGGTGTAATAACAAATCAAGAATATGCAGAATTTCAAAATGCAGGATATATGGGATTATATGGAGGATTAACTGTAGATGATATACACGAAAGAAAAAAATTAAAAGATAACGAAAAGATATTAGATTTTATGGGAAGTACAGAATTAATTGCTAATCTATTAAAAAATACAAAAGAGGAAAATAATGAAATTATTAGTAACAATGCATGGTCAAACTGATTGGAATGTAGAAAAAAGAATTCAAGGAAGAACAGATATAGAGCTAAATAATAAAGGAATAGAACAAGCATATCAAACAAAAGAAAATTTAAATAATGAAAAAGCAGATTTAATAATATGTTCATCATTAAAAGAGCAAAACAGACAGCAGATATTATAAATATAGATAGAAATATTCCGACAATTTATGATGAACGATTGCTAGAAATTTGCTATGGAGAAAATGAAGGAAGATTGCATAATAAATAAAAAACTATACTTGCAAAACTTATAAATATATGTTAGAATAGCTTTGTTTAGAAATAACAAAAATATTTCTAAATCTCTACTTGCAGAAAATGTAGGTTTTAAACCCAAAGGGAGGTGAAAGATAATGAACAAATACGAAAGTATTATCATTGTTAATCCAAATGTTGATGAGGCAGGACTAAAATCGCTAGAAGAAAAATTTACAACATTAATTAACAAAAATGGAAAAGTTGAATCAGTTGAAAACATGGGAAAGAAAAAATTAGCCTATGAAATAAAGAAATTTGCTGAAGCTACATATATGTTATTTAACTTTGAAGCAAAGCCAGATTCAATAACTGAACTTGAAAGAGTTTACAGAATAACAGATGAAATATTAAAATTCATCGTTGTAAAAAAATAACAAAATAAAGTGGGACCTTTATTTAGAGTAAGAAAGGTGATAAAAAATGAATAAAGTAATATTAATGGGAAGATTAACGAGGGATCCAGAAGTAAGATATACACAAACAAATAATACACTAGTAGCATCTTTTAGTTTAGCAGTTAATAGAAGATTTTCAAGACAAGGAGAAGAAAGACAAGCAGATTTTATAAATATAGTTGCTTGGAGTAAGCTAGGGGAATTTTGTAGTAAATACTTTAAGAAAGGTCAACAAGTAGGAATTATAGGAAGAATACAAACAAGAACTTGGGATGATGATCAAGGAAATAAACATTATATAACGGAAGTTGTTGCAGAAGAAGCTTATTTTGCAGACAGTAAAAGAGACAGTACAACAGAAGGAAATGCCTTTGAAAATACTTTTGGAGATACTGCACCTGGAAATATGGAATCTTCTGACTTCGAAGTATCTTCAAATGATGACCTACCATTCTAAATAAGAGAGGGGGAAATAATAATGTCAGATAAAAAACAAAATAAAAGAAATAATAAAAATTATGATGAGGATTATAATCCAAGATTCAGAAAACAAAGAAAAAAAATATGTATGTTATGTAGTGATAGAAATTTTGAATTAGATTACAAAAATCCTGAACAATTAAAAAAATTCATAAATGATAAAGGAAAGATTTTACCAAGAAGAACAACAGGAGCTTGTAGCAAACATCAAAGGGATATTACAGTAGCAGTAAAAAGAGCAAGACACATTGCAATGTTACCATACACAGAAAATTAATTTTAAAATGCAACACTTGGGACAGGTCTAAAACGTCTCATTTTTGTCGAAAAAGTTATTTATGTAACAAATTCGACAAAAATGAGACGTTTTAGACCTGTCCCAGATGTCTCACCAAAAAATAAGTGAAACATATTTACTTTTAAAAAAACGTATGATATAATTTTTTATGAATGGAGCAAAAGAGGTGAAAATATGAACCAGATTTTAAGTATAGATAATACTAAAAAAAGTAAAATAAAGAACAATAATAGACAACCAGTTAAAACAACTTCGATAGTAATGTTTTTTGCTATCTCATTAATTATATTTGGAGTATTTATGATAGGAAGTGGTTCATATTCTATGTATAAAGACTCAGTTACAGGAACAAGTTCTAAAGCTACAATAACTTCATATGAATCAGGAGAGAGAAAAGTAACAATAAAAGTTGAAAACAGGAAAGCAATATCTAAGCTAATCTATAATTGGAATGATGAAGAAGCAATAGAAATAGATTGTAGCGGAAAGAAAACTGTTGAAGAAGTAATTGATATGCCAACAGGAACAAATACATTAAATATAACAGTAATAGATGTAAATGGACAAGAAAGTAAAGATCAAAGAACATATACAATACAAGGCGATGTTGATATTGAATTAGAAGTAGTAGGAAACAATATAAAAGTAACAGCTGAAGGAAAAGAAGAATTATCATATATGACATATAGATGGGACGAAGAAGAGGAGCAAAGAGTAGACATTAATGATATGACAATTGAACAAAGTATTGAAATACCAAAAGGACTACACACATTAACAGTTATAGTTGTAGATGTCAATAACAAATCAGAAACTAAAGAACAGGAGATACAAGGAGTAACAAAACCAAAATTAGAAGTAACAACAGACGGTTCAGATAATTTTGTAATAAAGGCATCTGATGAGCAAGGATTAAAAAAGGTAGAATTTATTATTAATGAAAATGAAAGATATATGCTAAACTTAGAGGGAAGGACAGAATTAGAATATGCATATCCGTTACATGATGGAGAAAATAAGTTAGAAGTAAGAGTTTATAATATGGATGATATTTCAGAAATATCTAGAGTAAAACTTACAAAATAAAAATACCTCCTACT
>CANTHA010000116.1 GCA_947653375.1 uncultured Clostridium sp.
GCCCATTTAATGTTACTTTATAAGCTGGTTTATATTTAATTATAATTATTGATAATATAATGCATAAAGCTATTATTATTAGTTTTAAATATTTCTTTACATATCTAAAATAGCATTGTTTATTTAAATTTAAAATATGCATTCACTCTCCTTTTTCTTATTTTTTAAATACAACCATTTTTAATCATACCATATTTTTCCACTTATTTCAAATTATGTATACCCTCTTAATTAAAATTAATGTATTTTTAGTACCATAATTTGGATATACATCATATTTTTACCTATTTTTCTCTTCATATCTATTATTTTCTCTATTTTTCTCAATTTTATAATTTATTATATTCAATATATTTAATTATATACCTTAATGAATAAAATTATACTTATTAACTTATACGTTCTATTTGTATTTTTTAGTTTCTGTAAAATTAAACTATAAAATGCTATATTAGGCATAATGAATTAAGGAAGGTGATAAAAAATGGCTATAGATTACACAGTAATTGGTCAAAGAATAAAACAAGCTAGATTAGCAAAAAGCCTAACTCAAGAAGAGTTAGCAGAAAAAGTAGATATATCTGTTGCATTTTTAAGTAGAGTAGAAAGAGGAAATTCACATATAAATTTAAAAAGATTAAACCAAGTATGTGGTCTATTAGACGTTACAGAAGGATATATATTGAATGGTGCATCTAGTAATTCTTCTAATTATTTAAATAAAGAATTTTCTGAATTGATAAAAAGTTGCTCACCTGAGAAGCAAAAACTTATCTATAATGTAGCAAAAGTAATTGTTGAATCAGACATAGAAGAATAAATTGTAAACAAAGAGGCTTTTTTAAGTCTCTTTGTTGTTTTTATATAAAACACTAAAAAATATAATGCTCATGTAGACAATTTGCCTTTTTTAACTTTTGTATATACTAATCATTTTTTAAAAATAGAAACTTGAAATTACATTTTTGTTGCTAATATTTTATTGTTATGTTATTATAATATTCGTAAAACATGTAAATAATATGTATAATAAAAGGAGGAAAATATATGAGATTTAATCAATGGAAAAATTTTAAAAATGGAGATTGGCAAAGTGAAATAAATGTTAGAGATTTCATTCAAAAAAATTATACTCCATATGAGGGAAACGATTCTTTTTTATCTGAACCAACTGAAAGAACTAAAAAGCTATGGGATAAAGTATTAGAACTTTATAAGAAAGAACATGATGCTCCTGGTGGAGTTTTAGATATAGATACAAAAACAATATCAACTGTGTCTAGTCATGAAGCTGGATATATTGACAAATCGTTAGAAGATATAGTAGGACTTCAAACAGATGAACCATTAAAGAGAGCTATAATGCCATTTGGAGGAATTAGAATTGTAGAAAAATCATGTGAAGCCTATGGAAGAAAAGTTGACCCAGAAACTGATGAAATATTTCATAAATATAGAAAAACTCATAATGATGGTGTATTTGACGTGTATACACCAGATATAAGAGCAGCTAGAAGTTCTCATTTAATAACAGGTCTTCCAGATGGATATGGAAGAGGAAGAATTATAGGTGATTATAGAAGAATTGCTCTATATGGTGTTGATGTTCTAATTGAAGAAAAAACAAATGAATTAGATGTTCTTGATATAGATGAATTAACTGAGACTGTCATACGTGAAAGAGAAGAAATTAGCGAACAAATAAAAGCTTTAAATGAATTGAAAAAAATGGCTTTAAAATATGGATTTGATATTTCAAAACCTGCAGAAAATGCAAAAGAAGCTGTTCAATGGCTATACTTTGGATATTTAGGTGCAATTAAGGATCAAAATGGAGCTGCTATGAGTATTGGTAGAACTTCTACATTTTTAGATATTTATTTTGAAAAAGATTTGAATAATGGAACTTTAACAGAATCTGAAGCACAAGAAATAATGGATCATTTTGTAATGAAACTAAGATTAGTACGTTTTTTAAGAACTCCTGAATATAATGAATTATTTAGCGGTGATCCTGTGTGGGTAACTGAAAGTATAGGTGGTATGGGAATTGATGGAAGAACACTAGTTACAAAAAATTCTTTTAGAATATTGCACACACTTCAAACTTTAGGTCCTGCACCAGAACCTAATTTAACTGTTCTATGGTCTACCAAATTACCAGAAGGATTTAAAAAATTTACAACAAAATTATCAATAAATACATCATCAATTCAATATGAAAATGATGACTTAATGAGAATAACTTTAGGTGATGATTATGGTATAGCATGTTGTGTTTCACCTATGAAAATAGGAAAACAAATGCAATTTTTTGGTGCAAGAGCAAATTTAGCTAAAACTTTATTATATTCTATTAATGGTGGTAAAGATGAAATATCTGGAAAACAAATAACACCAAAATTTGAACCTATTACTTCTGAATATTTAGATTATGACGAAGTTATGGAAAAATTTAATCAAATGATGGATTATGTTGCAAAAATATATATAAAGGCATTAAATGCAATTCACTTTATGCATGATAAATATTCATATGAAGCTTTAGAAATGGCATTACATGATAGAGAAATTTATCGTACAATGGCATGTGGAATAGCTGGTTTATCTGTAGTTGCAGACTCATTATCAGCTATCAAATATGCTAAAGTAAAAGTAATAAGAAATGAAATAGGATTAGCTGTTGACTATAAAGTTGAAGGTGACTTTCCTAAATTTGGTAATGATGATAATAATGTTGATGAAATTGCAGTTAATATTGTCAAAACATTTATGAATAAACTTAGAAGACATCAAACATATAGAAATTCTAATCATACTTTATCAATATTAACAATAACATCAAATGTTGTATATGGTAAGGCAACTGGAAATACACCTGATGGAAGAAGAGCTGGAGAACCTTTTGGTCCTGGTGCAAATCCAATTCATGGTAGAGATGTAAATGGAGCTTTAGCAGTTATGAATTCAATTGCAAAATTACCTTTTGATTCAGCAGAAGATGGTATTTCTTATACATTTTCTATAACTCCAGGAACTCTTGGAAAAACTGAAGAAGATAGAGTTAATAACTTAGTAAATATGCTAGATGGTTATTTTGCCCAAACTGGTCATCATATAAATGTAAATGTATTTGATAGAAGTTTATTAGAAGATGCTATGGAACACCCTGAAAAATATCCACAATTAACAATAAGAGTATCTGGATATGCTGTAAACTTTACAAAATTGACAAGAGAGCAACAATTAGATGTAATAAATAGAACGATTCATGAAAAGATTTAGTAATTTTAAAATTATCTAATTTTTTAGTGAATAATCAATATATTCTCAATTATTAGAAACTATGAAAGGAACTTTATGAAAAATTTAAAAGAAGAAAAAGATTTAAGATATTATGCAAAAGTGCATTCCATTGAATCTTTTGGTACAGTTGATGGTCCTGGAATAAGGTTTGTACTATTTTTACAAGGATGTCATTTAGAATGTAAATATTGTCATAATCGTGATACATGGGATATAAATTTAGGTAATTATAAATCATTGGACGATATTTTTAATAAGATTATTAATTATAAAAATTACATTTATCCTAATGGAGGTGTTACTGTTACAGGAGGAGAACCACTATTACAAGTAAAATTTTTAATAGAACTATTTTCAAAACTGAAAAAAGAAAACATTCATACTTGTATTGATACATCTGGTATGATTAGTATAACAAAAGATATAAAAGAACTATTAAACTTAACAGATTTAGTTTTATTAGACATTAAGCATATTAATGATGAAAAATGTAAAGAACTTGTTGGCAAATCCAATAAACTTGAACTTGAATTTGCGAAATATCTAAGTGAAAATGGCATAAATATATGGATTAGACAAGTATTAATTCCTGAATACACAGATGATGAAAAAGATTTATTAGATTTAAAAAAATTTATATGTTCACTAAAAACAGTGCAAAAAGTTGAGCTACTTCCATATCATAGTATGGGAAAATTTAAGTGGCAAAGATTAGGTATTAAATATGAGTTAGATGATGTAAGAGATGCAACAAATGATGATCTAAAAAGAGCAGAAAGAATTTTAGGAATTGCCACTGGTTCCGGGTTTGAATGGCAATAATTAATAAAATATATTGAAAAAAATAAAAGTTATACTATTAATATTTTAATCAAAACCATATCTGGGGTTTACCTTTAGGTCTTTGATTAAGATATTAATAGTATAACTTTTATTAAATATTAAATTTATTGCCATTCAAACCCGGAACCAGTGGCAATTATCCTAGTAATTTTAAATCTACATTTTCCATTTTATATTTTCCATTTACTAATTTAAACTCTACTAATGTTTCTTCTAATGTTTCTTTATTTTGTCTTAAATCAGTAGTAAAATATAATTTTATTTGTGGTATTTCAACTTTATTTGTTACTATCTCTTTAAAACTTTCTGCCATATGCTTTTCATCTTCACAAATTAATATTAGTTGTGGCATAGCTGAAAATCCAGAATCTCCTGGTAAGAAATTTTCGTAAAATTCTGCATATAATCTCATTCTATCTACTAATTTCTTCTGCCATTCTTGCTCTCTTCTAATAGCTTCAAA
>CANTHA010000117.1 GCA_947653375.1 uncultured Clostridium sp.
AAAGTTAAGTATTATTAATAGAAAACCAGTAAAAGATATTTCTTTTACTGGTTTTCTATTAATAATACTTAACTTTTAGGTGGCTATATTACACAATTTCTTCTTTCAAAAGTTCATTAATGTAACTAAGAACATTAGCCAGTTTTTTACTTCTTTCTACCAACACTTTTGCTATTGGAATTTTCCCTTCTGACATATTTTCTGATTCAAATTGCCAATATATACGGCATGTACCCAGAAATTCTTGTTCTTTTTCTTTCTTTTCATAAACTTCATAGATAAGTCTGTTACCCCATCCTTTCTTCTTTAAAAAGAACCGATCATTTTCCATAAACATTGGATATGATCTGTTAATGACTGCTGCAACCTCTTTTTTCATGCAATTTCCACCTTTCTATAATTTATGTTTACTATTTTAACATAACCTACATAACAAGTCAATTAATTTTTATATCATTTATTATTTTTTGCCTATATATTTTATCCTTATGCAAATTAAAATCTTTATAAAAATTCATTATTTCATCAAATTCATCTTCATTGCATATTGGTAAAATAGTAGGTTTTTCGCCATAATTTATTTCTCTATTTCCATACCAACATAAATAAATTTTATCTATATAATCTATAGGTATACGTTTTAAAACTTCAATAAAATTTTTATGTTTAACTGGTGTATATTGTTGGTTTTCATATAATTTATATAACAGAGTATATGGTTTTATATTCATTGGAAACAAATTAAGTCCATCCATATTATTTTTAAAACACCATTCTATGCTTTCAATAGTATCTTTTATTTGTTCTTTAGTAGATAAAAATGGCATACCAAATATAACATTAGTTTCAACTGTAAATTTATATGATTTTATTAAATTAACTTTTTCTATAAATTGATTATTATCAATAATCTTGTTCAAATATTTTTCTCTATATTCTGGATTAGAACTCTCAAATCCAAGTTCAATTTCAATATGCTTTTTAGGTAATTTTTGCTCTATTAATTGCAAAATTTCTTTATTAATATTAGAATAATGTGTTTCAAATATAATATTATCTATATCAATCCTTGAAATTTCATCTAATAAAACTATAATATTTTCTTTTGGCATTTCTAATTCATCTAATACACTACCTAAACTATTCAATAATACTACTTTTGGTTTTTGCTTTAAATTACTAAAAACTTCTCTAATAATTTCTTTAATATCATTTGACTTCAAATTTTCTTTTCTTGCTTTTCCATAATCACACATTATGCAATTACCATTTTTACTAAATCTACATCCTTTACTATAAAAGCATATCTGTAATACTTTTCCATCAAAAAAGTATCATATTTTTTATCTGTAAATTCTTGTACACTTTTTTCCTTAATATGTTTTTTTATTAATTCTTTGTCCATAACTTTTCTCTTTCCACTATTGATTCTCTATATATATTAGTATACGAATAACTGGAGTCTTCATATTTTATTTCTTCATTAAATTCATCTAATATTTCTATTGGTTTTATCTTAAATTCTTTGTTTATTCCATTTTCATTAATATAACTACTATAATTAACATCAAAGTGTTTTATTTCAATTGACTCATTATAAAAACAATTATAATTTAATTCTTGTAAAGATGGTAAATTATTTTCTTGTAAGGCTTTATTTAAAATTGTAGAAGAATTTTGAAATCTAGGATTTATTTCCATAAAATACACTTCATTTTCATATATAATACTATCTATTCCAAAAATACCTCTGTATCCTTTTTTCTGCATTAATTTTCCGACTATATTAGCATATTGTTTCAGTTTTTTATCTATATTATTATCAACAATTTGCTTATATATTATAAAGTCACTTCCTTTATATATTAATTTATTATTTAAAATTTCTATAATTTGTACAGATGGTGGTAATAAAGTGATATTATTTTCCGATACTAAAACATGTATATTAACAGGAATATTTCTTTTACAATATTTTGTAATCATATATGTCTGATTTTCATTCAATTCTATGCTATTTTTATTATATTCATTTAATATAATTGTATTAGCTCCTCCACTGCTGTCTTTTGCTTGAACAACAAAATCATTATTACCATATTTTTGTTTTATATTTTTTAAATCAATATCTTTTCCTTTCATAAGAATATAATTTAATAAAGGAATATGTTTTTTTAAATATCTTTTAATTATAAATTTATTATTCATGAATTCAATTAATTTTTGTTCATTTAAACATACTATATGGTTTAGTAAACCTAATTCTTTCATGTTATCATAGCTATATATCTGACTATAGTACATAAATTTTATATTTGGATTTTTCTCAATTCGTTTAATTATTTCTTTATTATAAAATTCATCTATTAGTGTAAAATTTTCTTTATTATTATGATTTATATTAATATTTTTTTGTCTTTGTAAAGAATTACTAGTATTTCCAAATATACTTATAGAGTCTTTTATAAAATCAGAATATTTTACTTCAGATTCTCTTATTCCTACCCAAACTAAATTTTTCATTTATTAAAAATTGCTCCTTTATTTTATATCAATAACTATAAAAATACTATCATATACAATTATATTTTTCAATAATTAGATTAATTTAAGTTTAGACTTTTTTATTTTAATCTAAAACCAGAAAAGAAAAACAGTATAGTCTATAAACTATACTGCAAACTTTTTAATAAATTTTATTTATTCTATGCTTTTTTTGCAATTTCAGCTATTTCTGTAAAAGCTTTTGGATCTGTTACAGCTATTTCAGCTAACATTTTTCTATTTATTGTAACATTAGCTTTTTTTAATCCAGCTATCATTTTGCTATATGTAGTACCATTCATTCTTGCTGCTGCATTAATTCTTGCAATCCATAATTTTCTAAAATTACTCTTTTTATCTTTTCTTCCTACATATGCATATGATAAAGATTTCATTACTGCTTGATTTGCATTTCTAAATCTATAGTGTTTTGCACCATAATATCCTTTTGCTTGTTTTAATATCTTTTTATGTCTAGCTCTAGTTGTTCTTGCTGTTTTTACTCTTGCCATTTTATTCACCTTCCTTAACTAAATTGTGTTTTATTTCTATATGTTTTACATTTATTATCCACCATATGGTAATAATTTTTTAATTGTTTTTTCACAAGTTTTATCTGCATAAGCATCTTGAACTTTTCCTGATTTCTTTTGTCTTTTTGTTTTATTTGCTAATAAATGTCTTCTATTTGATTTTGTTCTTTTTACTTTTCCTGTAGCTGTTAGACCATATCTTTTATTAGCTGCTCTATTAGTTTTTAATTTTGGCATATGCCATCGCTCCTTTCATATTTGTTATATATAAATTTAAGCATTTTTCTTTGCTAAAATTGTAAACATATTTCTACCTTCTAATTTAGGCGCTTTTTCAACTGTAGATATTTCTTCTAACTCTTCTATAAATTTGTTTAATACAATTTCTCCAGCCTTTGAGTTATTTACTTCTCTTCCTCTAAATCTTACAGTTATCTTAACTTTATTTCCATCTTCTAAAAATTTTCTTGCATTTTTAGATTTAAAACCAAAGTCATGTTCTTCAATATTTGGAGTAACTCTTATTTCCTTTATTTCTAAAGTTTTTTGTTTCTTTTTAGCTTCTTTTTCTTTTTTTGCTTGTTCAAATTTATATTTACCATAATTCATTATTTTGCATACAGGTGGCTTTGAATTTGGAGCAACTAAAACTAAATCTAAATTGTTTTCTTCTGCTCTTCCCATAGCTTCTTCAAATGGAACTACTCCTATTTTTTCTCCTTTATCTCCTATTAATTGAACTTCCTTTGCCCTTATTTGACGGTTTGTTGGTAATTCTTGTTTTATAATAAAACACCTCCATATAAAAAAATTGACTTTTGTTACAAGTCAATCATAAAAATAAAACTAGCTACTACGCTATATTTATTTAATTTCTAACCTTTTTCTTTATTTAGATAAGGTGAGAAGTTTTGACTTCTTCTTGTAACAAATATTATTTTAGCACATTTATTTACCCTTTGTCAAGCATTTCTTTTTAAACAAAAAATCTTGAAAATTGAAACATTGCCACCGGTTCCGGGTTTAATTGGCAATAAATATTTTATAATTAGCAAAAAAGCACACTTTAAAAGTTCACCTTTTTCCATTTTAGTTATAAATAGCTAATTTTATAAACAGCAATATCCTCACCATTTATCCTTTGCACTTCAGCTGTCTCAAAATAAAACAGGCTATCATCTGTACTAGATAACTTTATATCTGCATTCAATTGTGTTGAAGAAAATGTATTTACTGATTCATCATTTTCCATGTTATCATTATATACCAGCTTTGGTTTTGGAATTAATACTATCTGATATATGAAAACCAATAATGATATAACTGCTAAAGTAAGTTTAAAATATTTTTCAATCTTCCCATTATAATGATTTACTATCACGCTACTTAATCCAAATGGCACAAACATATATATGAATGCTGTCCTAATTGTCTGGGAGCTATTACTAAGATATAAATATACATATAAAAATACAAATTCAATAAAA
>CANTHA010000118.1 GCA_947653375.1 uncultured Clostridium sp.
CTATTCTTGAAATAATTTTAATGTTTTAGGGTGTCCTAATCAAAAATTATTGACATGTTTTTAATTTTATTAAATATAGGAGATGCTACTTATTAAAGTTTCATCTCCTATTTTTGATTTTTGTTCAACTATAAATTTAGCTATCAGTAGACATTACTGAACAATGAGCGGTACTATATCTAAAACTTCATTCTTACTTAATATTTACATTTTATCTGGCATTTCAATCCCAAGAAGATTTGCACCTATTTTTAATACTTTTCCAGTTGCATATGTTAAATAAATTCTTGCATCTTGTATTTGTTTATCTTTTACAATTATTTTATTTTCATTATAAAATACACTATATGATTTTGCTAATTCAATTAAATATCTAGACAAAATAGATGGCTCATTTCTTTGTGTAACTTGAATTAATATATCTTCAAATTCATATATAAGTTTTAATACTTTTTGTGAATATATATCTAATAAAATTTCTTTATTTATACTATTTATATCTGGTAATTTATCAACTTTCTCTATAACACTTTTTGTTCTAACATATGTATATTGAATATATGGTCCTGTCTCTCCTTGAAAATTTAAGATTGTATCCCAGTCAAAAATTTCATCTTTAACTCTACTATTTGCTAAATCATTAAATATTATTGCTCCTATTCCTACTTTTTTAGCTACTTCATCTTTATTTTCTAATTCTGGGTTTTTTTGTTCAATTATTTGTTTTGCTCTTTCCATTGATTCATTTAATAAATCTTCTAATTTTACAACATTACCTTCTCTTGTTGACATTTTTCCTGTTGGCAATAAAACCATTCCAAATGATACATGTTCTAATCCTCTTGTGTATTTTTCATCTAATCCTAATAATTTTGCAACTTCAAATACTTGTTTAAAATGTAATACTTGTTCATATGATGTTACATATAATGCTTTATCAAAATCATATGTTCTAGTTCTGTACATAATTGCTGCTAAATCTCTTGTAGCATATGTTGTTGATCCATTTGATTTTTCAATTATACATGGTGTGTTAATTCCTTTATCTTCTAAATTAATTATTTTTGCACCTTGAGATTTTTCTAAATTTCCTGATTTATCTAATAAATTAATTATTTCATTCATTTTATCAGAATAAAATGCTTCTCCATTCCATGAGTCAAATTTACTTCCTAGTAAATCATATACTTTTTTAAATTCTTGTAAACTTAAATCTTTAAATCTTTCCCAAATTTTGGTGCAGTATTCATCTCCATCTTCTAGTTTCTTAAAATTATCTCTACATGAATTTAATACATTTTCATCTTCTTTACACAAGTTATTTATTCTTATATATATTTTTGTTAACTCATTTATTGGATCTTTTTCAATATCATATTCATCTCCCCATAGTTTATATCCTTCAATAAGTTTTCCAAATTGTGTACCATAATCTCCTAAATGATTAACTCCTATTGTGTTATAACCTAAATATTTATATATCTTGTATAAAGATGCACCTATAACTGTAGAACGCAAATGTCCTATATGAAATGGTTTTGCTATATTTGGTCCAGAATAATCTATAACAATATTTTTTCCTTTTCCTATTTTTGATTTACCATATTCATTATTTTTAGATATTTCTTTTAGTACTTCTTGTGTTAATGTGCTTTTATTTATATAAAAGTTTAAATATCCACCTACAACTTCTATATTCTCTATTAAATCAGAATTAATTTTTATATTTTCTTTTATTTCATTTGCTATTACAGGAGGTGCTTTTTTTAATTCTTTAGCAAGATAAAAACATGGAAACGCATAGTCTCCATTATTTATATCTTTTGGTATTTCTATATATTTTTCTAAATCTTCTTTATTTAAATTTGTTACCTCTTGTATACTTTTAGCTATTTCAGATTTAAAATTTAACATTATATTTTCCCCTTCTTTACTTATTTTTCTCTATATAATTCCAAGTATCTTTACACATATCTTCTAATGTTTTTTCAGCAATCCAACCTAGTTCTTTTTTTGCTTTTTCAGCATCTGCATAACATTTTTCTATATCTCCTGCTCTTCTTGGTGCTATTTTGTACGGTACTTTTTTATTATTAGCTTGTTCAAAAGCCTTAACCATGTCTAAAACACTATATCCTGTACCTGTACCTAAATTATAAATAGATAGACCTTTTTCTTCTTTATCTAATTTATTTAATGCTAATACATGTCCTTTTGCTAAATCTACTACATGAATATAATCTCTTACTCCTGTTCCATCATGTGTATCATAATCATTTCCAAATACTGATAATTCTTTTAATTGACCTGATGCAACTCTTGCAACATATGGCATTAAATTATTTGGTATTCCTTTAGGTTCTTCACCAATTAATCCACTTTCATGTGAACCTACTGGATTAAAATATCTTAAAATACATATGTCCCAGGTATTATCAGATTTATATAAGTCTTTTAATATTTGTTCTATAAATAGTTTTGTTGTTCCATATGGATTTGTTGTTCCACCTGTTGGGAATTCTTCAGTTATCGGCATTGTTTCAGGTTCTCCGTAGACAGTTGCTGAAGAACTAAAAATAAATTTTTTACAATTATATTTTTTCATTATATCTAATAATACTAAACACCCAGATATATTATTATGATAATATTCAATTGGTTTTTCTACAGATTCTCCTACTGCCTTAAACCCTGCAAAATTCAAAACAGCTTCTATTTTATTTTCTTCAAAAACTTTTTCAAGTCCTTTTTTATCTAAATAATCTAACTCATAAAATTTAACATTTTTTCCTGTTATTTGTTTTATCTTATCAATTACTTCAATCTTACTATTTGAAAGATTATCTACAATTATAACTTCTTTTCCCTTATTTAATAATTCCACTGCTGTATGACTTCCTATATATCCTGCTCCTCCTGGTAATAATATTGACATATTAAAATCTCTCCCTTCTTTACTATGTTATTCTTCACAATGTTTTTTATATAATTCTTTAATATTTCCCTTTGTTAATGTTTTATCAATACCTTTATCTGCTACTTGACTTAAAACTTCATCCATAAAGTTTTTCATTTTATCATTTAATTTTACTCTTTCTTTTTCTCTTTTCCAATACTCATATTCATATTCTTTTGTCCAATTTTTACCTTCATATATTATACCTGCTGCTAATTTATCACATACCATCTCAACTGCATACGAATATGGTATAACTGGTCTTTTTATCGGTGCTAATTCATCTACCCAATATTCTGGATGATGTTTATTTCTACCTTTATGATGTAACCATGCTTTTGAATATCCTCTGTCTCTTTTTGCTTCTGTTATTGGAGAATGTGTTCCTACATAATATTTTACACCTTCAAAAAATTCAGTAGGAGAATATTTTGATAAATCATGACATAAACCTCTCCATGGCTGTCCAACTTTACAACACAATTTAAATACAACCCATCTATGGTGGGTTATTAATTTGAAATGTTTTAGTGCATTTATAAAGTACATTTTTTACCTCCATATCTTTCTTTTATAGTTTACTACATATTTTTTATTAAATCAATAAAACTTTTTATCTTTTTTTGCATAAAATGAAATTATATATAAATAATTTATTTGGAGGATTTTTATGTGTGGTTTAGTTGGATTTGTTAATTATAAAAAAAATGTTAATTCTTATAAAAATGTTTTATGTAATATGACTGAAACTTTACAAAAACGTGGACCTGATGAGCTTGGTTATTATATAAATGATAATGTTGCTTTAGGTCATAGAAGATTAATAGTTATTGACCCTTATGGTGGAAAACAACCTATGATTGAAACATATTCATATGGGGAGTATGTAATTGTTTATAATGGTCAAATATACAATACAAAGGAATTAAAAGAAACACTTTTACAAAATGACTTTAAATTTAATGGACATTGTGATACAGAAATTTTACTAAAAAGTTTTATTCATTATGGATATGATGTTGTAAAACATTTAAATGGTATTTTTTCTTTTACTATTTGGAATACTGCAAAACAGGAGTTATTTTTAGCAAGAGATCATTTTGGTATAAAACCTTTATTTTACACTATTCATGATGATAGTCTTATTTTTGCATCAGAAATAAAGGCATTATTTAAATATCCAGGTGTAGAAAAAGAAATAGATTCTCAGGGAATAGGTGAACTTTTTGGTATTGGACCTGCTCACACTCCTGGTACAACAGTTTTCAAAAATATTTTTGAATTAAAACCTGCTCATTTTGCTATTTATAATAATAGTGGTATTCATATAAAAAGATATTGGAAATTAGAAACTAAAGAACATACTAATAATTTAGCAATGACATGTGAAAATGTACACCATTTGTTAGATGATGCTATAAAAAGACAACTTGTTTCTGATGTTCCTTTATGTGTAATGCTATCTGGTGGTTTAGATTCTAGTATTATTGTTGCTTATGCAAGTAATTATTGCAATAAGAACAATTTACCTCCTTTAGAAACTTTTTCTGTTGATTATGTAGATAATGATAAAA
>CANTHA010000119.1 GCA_947653375.1 uncultured Clostridium sp.
TTGATGTCCATTTAGTAAAACAGAATGTAATAGATGCAATTATAATTGGTATTATTTTTATCATAAAATCTTTATATATTGCTTTTGTTGTATTATTTATTATTTCTTTATCTAATTTTGATTTTTTTGATATTTCCTTTAATAATTTATTTATAAATATATATTCTAATATAGCTATTAAAGCTATCCCTAGCATTCCTTCTATTGATAAAATAACATTTGTATATCTAATCAACAATAACATTAATGATAGCATTCCTATATAAGCTATTGCACTTAATAATCCATTTACTTTATAATGTAATATTACAATTATTAAAGCAATTACTATTATAGATATTGCAATATAGAATACACTTTTTAATTCATGTACATTAATATCAGATAGGATATATTCATTTTTATCTATTTCATAAGTTATTGGTATTCTTCCTGTATCTAGTACAGTTGCCATGCTAGATGCTTGATCTACATATTCTTTTAATGTATCTTGCTCTGTACTAGCTTGACCTATAGATAACTGCATTTTTCCTGTACTTAATGTTTCATCAAAACTTGTTGATATAATTTCTTGTTCATCTAATTTCATTGTGATTTTTTTCTCTTGATTTTCTTCTGATGTTGCATCTTCATTTTCTGTTGCTACTTGTTCATCTGTTGTATTTTCACTATTTGTTGTATTTTCTTGTGTATTTTCAGATTTCACATAAGTATTACTTATATTCTCTAATTTTTTAGCTCCTTCTTTGTTAAATTCAATATTCAAATATACATTTGTACCACTCGTACTTGTTGCACTAGCTGAATTTGATCCATACATAACATTAGCTAATTTTATATCATCATTATTCATTAATACTTCATTAGTTTGACTATCTGATATTTCAAATTTCCCTGATGTATTCAAATTACCTACTACATAATCTGTATCATTATTTTCTGGTAATTCAATATAAATTTCTCCATTTTGTTCATTTAATTTAATTATATAATCTTCTATTTTTAAACTTTTTAGTCTTTTTTCAATTATTTTTTTTGCTATTTTATAATTTTCTATATTTAAAGTTTCTTCTGAATTATAAGGGATTTCCTCTTTTACATATCCCTTTTCTGCTATTTGCTCATCTGTTAAATTTTCTGAATCTGTAACTTCTTTTCCTTCGTTATCTTTTATTACTTGTTTATTTCCTTGTTTCACTTTTAAACTAACTACTCTACTTCCTTTTAAATCCATAGAATACTCATAACCTTTTACTTTATTTTCCATTCTATTTTGTACTTGTGTATACACTCCAAAAAAAGCTACCATTGTAATTAAAATAACTAATAATATAATTACTAATAATTTTATTTTTTTCATCTGTTTCTCTCCTTTTATAATAATTTTGTATCATTTATTACTAATTCAAACCAAATTTTTAAAAACTTTGCAGCATATTTGCTCATCATAGTTCTATCCATAAAAATTTCAAAGTAATCTAATACTGGACATAAATTTGTGTCTATTTTTAAATTTAATATTATTTTTCTTGTTTCACTATCTATTTTAAGCTCTGCATTTGTTACTGCATGGTTTACTCTATCATGTATATCAAATGTTGACAAATTTGTATTTCTTACACGTTCTCTATGAACATCAGACTTATCTGCTAAAATTACTGCTGCAGAAATATCATTTACTGCTGTTCCTGTTTGTTCATCATGATTTCCTATTGCCATCATTATTTCTGTTCTTTCTTCAACCGGCATTCCCATATCTTTTAATATTTCGTATGCAAGTATTGCTCCACTGTGTGCATGATCTGTCCTATTAACACAATTACCAATATCATGTAAGTAACCAGCAATTCTAGCTAATTCTACTGTTCTTTCTGGGTATCCTAACTCTTGCAATATATCTCCTGCTCTTTTAGATACTATAGAAATATGTCGATGACTATGTTCAGTATATCCGTAATCCATCTAGCTGTTTCTGAGCTCCTTTTATTAAAGCTTCTATTTCTTCATTTTTTTGAACATCTTTTAATGTTACCATTTTGCACCTCCTATTTTCCAGTCTTTTAAATTTTATATTAAAATATAAAAAATATCAACCATTTTTTATTTAATTTTTATATATTATATACAAAATAATCGCCAACAAAACATCTAAATATTGTAAAATGCATATTTTTATGTTTTTTGACGATTATAATATTTTTATAAAATTATATTTGTTTCTAAAATTATTTCTTGATTTGAATTATTTCCTTTATCTATCACACACCCTTCTTTAACTTTAATACTTAGCTTTCCACTTTCCTTAATTGATTTTATTTTTAATTGATAAAATATACACTCATCTTCTTTATAAATTTCTTTTAATTCATAAAAATGTGGAATCACTTTATTATTTTCTATTAAAATATCTATATTTTCTTTATTAAAATTATTTTCTAGTATATTGTTTTCTGTCAATTTTAAATTTATATTTATTATAGATGTTTTATCTATATAGTCATTTTCTTCAGATTTTATATCTACTAATTCTATTTTTGGATTAGTAACGTCTATGTTTACATTTGCTACCGTATATATTTCTTCTGATAAATATTTTGCATATGTACTTGATATTATATTTACTATATAAATTAAAACTAAAAATAATATTGATATTTTTATTATTCTATTTTTTATACTATTCATTTTATTCCTCTCTTTTCTAAATTTGTGTCCAATGTAGTTTAATCTGAATATCTTCAACAATATCTTCTGTTATTTCATTATTGTATTCAATTTCTAGTTTATAATTTTCTTGTTGAATGTCATTTTTTTGTAATATAAAATCCTCAGTTTTATTATTTTTTAATTTTATTTCTTGATTATCTTTATATAATTTTATACTATTATATTTTGTATAATTAAATATAATCTCCAAATTATATTTAATATTCACATCAGTTATTTTGTTTTGTTCATAATTATTTATTTGAAAATTGTATGTTCCTTTTCTATTCTGATTTGTTATTCTAATTGGAATATCTGAATTTAATTTTATAATTGGATTAGCAATATTTCCTTTTGTATTGATTATGATACTATTATTTACTTTTCCCATACTATAACTAGAAAATAATATAATACAAATAACACAAGTGAATATTATTATCTTTTGCTTCATCGCATCCCTCCTTACATATATATCTTTATATATTCTATAATATCAATAAAAACTTTTATGGAGATTGTGTTCCTGAAACTATGACATCAAATGTATACTGTGAAATATTTTGAACATCTTTTGTGTCTATTTCATCATTCTTATGTATTTCCTCTGGTGTATTCCCTGTTTCATATTTCCATTCCCATTGTATATAAAAATTTCTTTGTTTATTTTCGTCTTTTGCATTAATAGTTCCTGATAAAACATTTTCTAATTCTATAATAGAATTATATATTTTATTATTGTAGATAAAAAACATATTTCTTGGTTTATTTTTTTCATTTAAGAAACTAATGTTATAATCAACTGATACGTCTGAACCTGTTGCATCTACAAGTATATTGAATCCTCCTTTTGTTCCTGGCACTATTTTCCCATTTACTATTGATTTATCATCTGTATATGTAGTAGATATTAAATTTATTTGCTGAATATGTTCTTTTTGTTCATTTACTTTAAAATTCCATGTTGCAACATCTACCATTCCTTCACCCTTAACTTGTGACACATACTTTGAATAAGATTGTCCACCAATAAAGGAAACAATTAATAATACTGCAATAATAGCTATTAATATTATCTTTTTCTTTTTTGTCAAAGGCATTCCTCCTTTTTTAATTTTTTTATTATCTTTTTGATTTAAATACGAATAAAAATTTTATGATATAAAATTTTATGAATTATAGAAATATATAAAAATATAGTTTGATTATAATAACGTAAAAAAGAATTGTCAATAATTCTTCTCAAGAAAAAATATTTTTCATCGTCAAATTTCGACAATTCTCCTAAACTATTTTTTATTAACTCCTATTATTCCCCCTAGTATACCAAATGTAACTCCTAATGCTATCATTATTATACTTTGAAAATTTAATGAAAACTTCCAATTTAATAAACTAGAAATTAAATATAATATTAATATATAGCTTCCTCCTACTAATGCTCCATTAAAAATACCATTTTTTTGTGCTTTCATATTTCCTATAGAACTTCCTATTAAAATACTAATAGATGTAATTATTAAAATAACTGGTGTTATTGTATTTTCTCCTATGTCTGTATATGTTAATAATATTGCAAAAATCACTAATAGTATAAATGTTGATAATAATGCAATTCCTAATCCTTTTCCTAAATTTTTATATACTTCCATTTCAGACACCTCTTTTTCTCTTTTATAAATTTATATTACATTTATCATAAAATAGAACTATAAAAATTTGCCAACGGTTCCGGGTTTAAATGGCAAAACATGATTTAGATAAAAAAGTTATATATTAATATT
>CANTHA010000120.1 GCA_947653375.1 uncultured Clostridium sp.
AAACATTGTTTATAGTAAAGGCAGAAATTTATTTGGTCTAAATGTTGCTAAAAAAAGTGATATTAAGAAAATTTTAATAGTAGAAGGATATATGGACGTTATTTCTTTACATCAAAGAGATATAAAAAATGTAGTAGCATCACTTGGAACAGCATTAACACAACAACAAGGATGGTTACTTAGAAAAAGTTCAGAACAAATAATTTTAAGTTTCGATTCAGATGAAGCAGGAATTACAGCAAAACTTAGAGCATTAGATATATTACAAAATATGGGATGCGATATTAGAGTTTTACAAATGGAAGGTGCCAAAGATCCAGATGAATATGTAATTAAATACGGAAATGCAAGATTTCAGTCTTTAATTGAAAAATCACTTTCAGTAATAGAATTTAAAGTTAAAGTATTAAAAAAAGATTTAGACCTAAATAATACAAATGATAAAATAAAGTTTTTAAATGAAATTGCAAAATTAATATCAAAAGTAGATAATACTATTGAAAGAGAAGTATATTTAGATAAAATTTCAAAAAGCTATAATATATCTAAAGAAGCAATTTATGCAGAAGTAAATAAATTATCATATGCAAATTCAAAAGGAGAAAAAACATTAGAAAAATCAAGACCAATTATAAAACATGAAAAAAAACATAAAAGTGAAGTTTCAGAAGCAGTTAAAAGAAGAGAAAATACAATATTATCAATACTTTTAAATGGAAATTTAAATTTATTTCAAATTATTAAGGAAAATATCAAACCAGAAGATTTTAGAGATGAAATAAATCAAGAAATTGCAAAAAAATTGTATGAGGAATTTGAAAAGGGAAATAGTAATATAAATGGTATATTGGATAATTTAGATGAAGAAAAACAAAATCATATTACAAAAATTATGGCAGATGACTATGAAATAGTAGATTTTGAAAAAGCAATAGATGATATAATGCAAAGTTACGAAAAAGAAAAACTTAATGAAAGAAAATTTAGTATTTTAGAACAAATGGAATCAGATGAAATAACGCAGGAAAATAAGGACATTCTAGAAAAAGAACTAAGCGAAATTATTATTCGATTAGCTAAAATAAAATAGAGGTGAAAAAATAATGGCAAATAAAAAAGATGAAATGCAAGAAGTAGATAAAGAATTAAATGAAAACACTAAAACAAAGCAAGAAGAAAAAATTGAAAAGATAGAAAAAGCTAGGGAAGTTGCTAAAACAAAAGTTAATAATGAACCTGAAAAAGATAGTGATGATGAAATAAAAGAACAAAAAGTTAGAAATATTTTAAAAAAGGCAAAAGAAAAAGGTACTATAACTTATGGAGATTTAGCAACAGAATTAGATGATGTGAATCCAGACCAAATAGATAAAGTATTTGATGCTTTTGAAGAATTGGGAGTGGACTTATTAAATGATGATTCTGACGAAGAAGAACCAGATGTTGAAGATTTAAAAGAAGTAGAGGAATTAAAACTAGATGAAATAACTGATACTAGCTATGAAAATGTTAATGTAGATGATCCAGTTAGAATGTATTTAAGAGAAATTGGTAGAATTTCACTTTTAACATATGATCAAGAACTAGAATTAGCAAAAAGAATTTTAGATGGTGATGAAAGTGCAAAACAAGAGTTAGCAGAATCAAATTTAAGATTAGTTGTTAGTATTGCTAAAAAATATGTAGGAAGAGGAATGCTATTTTTGGATTTAATACAAGAAGGAAATATGGGATTAATTAAAGCTGTTGAAAAATTTGATTATACTAAAGGATTCAAATTTAGTACTTATGCTACATGGTGGATTAGACAAGCAATTACAAGAGCAATAGCTGATCAGGCAAGAACAATAAGAATACCTGTGCATATGGTTGAGACAATTAATAAATTAATAAGAACATCTAGACATTTATTACAACAACTAGGTAGAGAACCAACCCAAGATGAAATAGCTGAAGAAATGGAAATACCAGTTGAGAAAGTAGCAGAAATACAAAAAATAGCACAAGATCCAGTTTCATTAGAAACTCCAATAGGTGAAGAAGATGATAGTCATTTAGGTGACTTTATTCAAGATGATGATTCACCAGCTCCACATGATGCAGCAGCATATACTTTACTAAAAGCTCAGTTAGAAGATGTAATGGGTACATTAACACCAAGAGAAGCTAAAGTATTAAAATTAAGATTTGGTTTAGAGGACGGAAAAGCTAGAACTTTAGAGGAAGTAGGTCGTGAATTTGATGTTACTCGTGAAAGAATTAGACAAATAGAAGCAAAGGCTTTAAGAAAATTAAGACATCCAAGTAGAAGTAAAAAATTAAAAGATTATATGGAGTAAATGGAGGAAAAATGAATCAAATAACAGATTTAATAACACATTTTACATCAATACAAATAATGGATTTACTTATAGCTATTGGAATAATTATATTTTTCAGAATTTTTAGTAATATAGTGTCATATATTTTAATTAAAATGTTTAAGTTTAAAAGTAAGAATTCAAGAAAAATAAAACAAAGTGCTTTTTATAACCCAATTAAAATTTTTATTAGAATTTTAGGAGTTTATATAGCAATATTATTTCTAAAAGAACCATTGAAAATTAGCAATGAGGTAATGAATGGAGTTACAAAAGTATTTGAAATATTGAGTATTTTAACATTTGCAAAAGGTTTAGCAGAAAGTTTTACATTAGAATCTTCATTAATAAAGAAAATGAAGTCTAATATGGATAAAGATGTTCAAGACTCAATGTTTGATTTTATATTGAAATTAGTTAGAGCTGTAATTTATATTATTGCTGGATTTATAGTAATAAGTATTTTAGGAATAAATCTAAATGGATTAATTGCAGGTTTAGGTGCAGGAGGGGTAATTTTAACTCTAATTGCACAAGATACTGCTAAAAACCTAGTTGGAGGACTAGTGATATTTTTAGACAAACCTTTTATTGTGGGAGATTGGATTGAAATTGAGAAATATGAAGGTACTGTTGAAGATATTACTTTCAGAAGTACACGAATAAGAACATTTGAAAACTCATTAGTAAATGTACCTAATTCACTTATTTCTAGTTCATCTATTACTAATTGGAGCAAAATGGAAAAGAGAAGATATAAAACTGTATTATGCATACAAATCGATACTCCATTAGAAAAATTAGAAAAATTTAAATCTAGAATTGAAGATATGTTGCAAAAAAGGGAAGCTATTTATGATGATTCTATTATTGTAAAATTTGATGAAATAGCTGACAATGGAATTAATATTTTGATAAGTAGTTATACTGATTCCGTAGATTATCCTTCATATCTTAGAGAAAAAGAAAAGATTAATTATAAGATTATGAAGATTTTAAGAGAAGAAGATATTGAGTTAGCATATGATACAAAGACAGTTTACATGAAACAAGATTAGAAGTTGCCACTGGTTCCGGGTTTGATTGGCAATAATACTAAAGTAATTAAAAAAGTTATAATATAAATATTTAAAAGTAAAAACATAGCTAGGGTCTACCTTTTAGTCTTTACTTTCAAATATTTATATTATAGCTTTTATTAAATTATAAGAAACTTGCTAACATAAATTAAAAGTTTATAAGAAAATTTTAAAAAAAATTTGTATTATCAATTTTTAGCATGACAAATAACACTCTATGCAAAGTGCTAGTTATGTAAAATAGGCGAATGCTTATTGCAAATAATATTCTTTTATCTTTGCATAATAAATTCGTAAGAATTTATTTAACCCAGCTATTTTCAAACCTTTGGAGGATTAGCTTCTAATTTTTTTTTTATGATAAAATCATGAATAATTGTATCTTTAGTATTAGAATGAGACTTAATAGAACGCATAATTTCATAACCACATTTTCTAAGATGCTTGTTTCCGTCGTTTAGTTATGTGTTGTTCAGTAGCATAAAAGTTTCCTGATTGATTTTGAGACAATGAATATAGATATGAGGATATTCTTGTACTCGTATGCACAGCTTTTTTTTTGCTAATTTATCAATAATATTAAAGAAAGATTTTTCTATATGTTTTAAGACTAAAGAAGGAAGATAAAATTTTTCTAAAATATCTAACATAAGAAAAAGTTGATTTTTATCTTGGTTAAAGCATGAAGAAAACTCTGGAAATGTAATATCAATTAAGTTAGTTAGTTGTATTTTTGATTTTGTTTTTAAAGCAGTAAATTGATTATATTGTCTAGATAAAAAAAGAAGTTCTTGATAGTTTTTGGAAGACATAGAAAAAGGCTTTAAGGAATACCATTTTTCAAAGCAATATTTAGCTAATTTTAGTTAATCTTTAATCATGCCTCTTTTGTTATGTTATATAAATTATTGCCAATCAAACCCGGAACCAATGGCAATTCCGTAATAAAAGACGTAAAAAACAAAATTGTGTTATATGAATTTTATAT
>CANTHA010000121.1 GCA_947653375.1 uncultured Clostridium sp.
GCAACAGCAAAAGCAATGATAAAAAATGAGGAAATAAAAAATATAGAGGAGGAATAAAATATGGAAGAAAGATTAAAAGAATTAAAAGAAAAAATAACTTCATTTGCAAATGATTACGACATAAAAGACTTTTCAGTATATATAAATAGACAAGAAACAATTCATAATAATGGAGAAAAAAAATCTATTGTAGAATCAGTAGATTTACAACTGGAGGTATAATATGTTATCTCCAGAATATCTTGATTTAACAGAATTTAACGATGTAGTAGAATTATATAATAAGCTAAATATAGAAATAACAGCAGATATTATAAATAGAGTATCACAAATGCAAGATATAACAGAAACTACAAAAAAACAATTAGAAGTATTAAAACAGGTAAATGGTACTGAAATATTTAATAAAGCACTAGAAGAAACATCTATGTTGACAGTAGAAACCAAAAAGGCACTGAAATTATTATTTGAAGATATGGCAAAAGAAGATATAGAAGGATATGAAGAATTATATCAATATAGAGGCAAACCATTTAAATTAAGTAAAAATCAATATAAAATATTAAATGCAGGATTAAAATCAACTAATAGAATTTTAAAGAATTTTACTAATACTATAGCTTTTCAAAGTCAACAGGCATATGTTGATACAGTTGATAGTGCATATATGAAAGTTGCAAGTGGAGCTTTTGACTATACAACAGCAATTAATACAGCATGTCAAGAATTAGCAAATAAAGGAATAACATTAAAAGATAAATTAGGAAGAAATGTACAACTAGAAGTAGCAGTTAGAAGAAATGTTATGACAGGTATACAGCAAACAGCAAATAATATAAACAGAGATATAGAAGAATATTTGGGTTGTGACGGATATGAAGTAACAGCACATCTAGGTGCAAGACCAACCCATGCAGAAGAACAGGGAAAACAATTTGCAATAAGTAATAATAATGCTAGTAAATACAATATAGGTTTATGGTCAGATGTAGTAGATTTATGGAGTGAATACAATTGTAGACATACATATTTTGGTATTATACTAGGAGTTTCAGAACCAAAGTATACAGATAAAGAATTAAAAGAATTTAAAGAAGCTACAGTAGAATGGAATGGTAAGAAAATTCCTTACTATGAAGCTACTCAAAAGCAAAGGCAATTAGAAAATGCAATAAGAAAGCAAAAAAGGACAGTACAAACATTAGAAAAGGCAAATATAGATAATAAAATACAAAAGGGAAAACTGGCACAATTACAAAAGAAATATAAAGATTTTTGTAAAGAAACTGGACTAGAAAAAGATTATCAAAGAATTAAAGTTGCAAATAATAAATTAACAAAAGACGAACATTATGCAATAAACAAATATATAAGTTCAGATTTTTATACAATAAATGAGAAATTGAGAAAAGAACAAACATTATCTAAAGAAGAAATAAAATTAACATTAGATCTAGATAAAGCATTAAATAAATTACCTAACTATAAAGGTTTAGTAACACGCTCTTTAAACTTTAGTAAAGAAGAGTTAAAAATATTTTTAAATAAGCATCAATTAAATGAAGTTGTAACATATAATTCATATACTTCAACAACATGTGGAGAAAGATATAATGAAAAAAGCCAAGTAGAATTATATATATATTCACAAAATGGAAAAAATATGATAAAATACAATCAATTAGAACAAGAAATATTATATAAAAGAGATTCTAAATTTAAAGTTAAAGAAATTGATATAAAAAACAATACATATCATATTTTATTGGAGGAGTTGAATGAATAAAGAAAAGCCATTTAGTTCATACAGGTGGAATACACCACCTGTTATTGGAAAAGTAGAACATGGAAAACCACAAACGAAAGAAGAACGTATCGAAAATAAAAAAACTTTATTAAAAATATTAGTAGAACGTAAAATAATAACACAAGAAGAAGCTGATAATAAATTAAAGGAATTTATTAAAAGTTTTAAATAAGTTATTAAAGTTTTAATATATAAAAGAAGCTGACGAGCTTCTTTTTATTGTCTTTTTTCAATTAGACGTAAAAGAAATTGAAGTGTTGGGCATACGACGTTAAAAATAGCAAATATTATCAAATTCGAGGGAAGAAAAACCCGTAGAAAATCGTAGGAGGAGAAATATTATGAAGAGAAGTTTTTTAGAAGGATTATTCAAAGATTTAGAAGCAGAAGATAGTGTTAAGAAATCTATTATTGATAGCATTATGGCTGAAAATGGTAATGATTTAAACACTGAAAAAACCAAAGTAGAAAGTTTAAAAAATGATTTGAAAGTAAAAGAAGGAGTAATCGAAGAATTGAATACGAAAATAAAAGAAGTAGGTTCTGTCGATATAGAAGAAATCAAAAAACAAGCTAAACAAGAAGGTTTTGAAGAAGGTTCTAAAGAAGTTGAAGAATTAAAAAAAACAAATGCTTTAAAAAGTTCTATAAAAGGAGCAAAAGATTTTGATTTAGTTTATAGCAAACTAGACAAAGAAAAAATTAAATATGAAAAAGATGATAAAGGAGAGTATAAAGTAACTGGCATTGATGAGCAAGTCAAAAATGTCAAAGAAAAGTATTCTTTTTTATTTGATGAAGAAAATAATGGAACTGGAAACAGTGAAATTAATTTAGGTGGAGATCACAAAAAACCATCAAATGATGATAGCTTAAAACAATTAGAAGAAGCTATGGGAATTAAACAAGAAAAATAGAAAGGAAAGATGAAAAAATGGCAAATACAATTGAATTATTTAAAAAAAATGCACCGGAGTTGTTAGACAAAATTTATAAAGCAGAATCAACTACAAGTGATTTTGATATTAACGGAGCTTTGGTACAAGCAGGAAAGAATGCAAATGAAATAATTGTACCAGTATTAGATATGGACGGATTAGGAGACTATGACAGAAATAGTGGATACATTGATGGAGATGTATCATTAACAAATGAAACAAAGAAATTTAATTATGAAAGAGGAAGAAAATTAAAAACAGATACAATTGATAATGAAGAAACAGGAGGAGTAATTTTAGGAAATTTATCAGCAGAATTTTTAAGAACAAAAGTTATTCCAGAAGTTGATGCTGTAAGATATGCAACATATGCTTCAATACCTGGTATTTCAAAATCAGAAGGAACATATGAAACAGCAGAAGCAGTTTATAAAGCAATTGCTAAAGCATGGGACGATATGACAAATGATGAAGTTCCAGAAGAAAATAGATATTTAAGAATCACATCTACATTGTATGGTATGATTAGAGATATGGATACTTACAAATCTAAGGATTTATTAGGTAAATTTGCAGGGATAAAAGTAGTTCCACAAGCAAGATTTCAAACTGCAATTGAATTATTAAGTGGTAAAGATAGCGAAGGAGAAAGAAAAGGTGGATTTAGAAAAGTTAAATCTACTTATGAAATAACTAAAGATACTGCTATTGATACTGCTAAAACATATTATACAAAAAATGGAGAAACTTATACAGAAGTAACAAATCCAGTAGTAGGAAGTATTGCAACATATTATGAAAAGGTAGAAGGTTCTAAAGATATTAACTTTATGATAATTCATAAACCTGCATTACTACAATATACGAAACATAATAAAATGAAACTATTTACTCCTGATCAAGACCAAGATGGAGATAATTATAAATGGTTATATAGATTATATGGATTAAATGAATACTACAATAATAAAGTTGCTGGTATTTATTTATCTAATAAAGCATAGGAGGTACTAAAATGTCTAAAAAAGTAGGAGTAGGCTATTCTTTTAAAGGAAAAAATTTAGAAAAAGAAAACGAAGAGTTAAAAGCAGAAATTAAAAAATTGAAAGAAGCTAATAAAAAAGCTGATAATAAAAAGAAAGAAGCTAATAAAAAAGCGTAGAGGAGTTGATAAAATGGTATATGCAGACTATGAATATTACAAATCAGAATATTTTGGAACATTACCAGAGGACTCTTTTAATTCACAGATTTTAAAAGCAAGTAGAGAAATTGATAAGAATATAAATACTACACTAACAGAACAAAAAATAAGCAATTTAAAAGAAGAAGCACAAGAACAGTTAAAATATACTGCTTGTGCTTTAACTGATTTAATATGTAAAAAACAAGAAAGTGAAAACACAAAATTAAGTTCTATTTCAATTGATGGTGTGAGTAAAAACTTTAAAGTAATTTCAAATCAAGAGTATGTAGAGTTAAAAAAAGAAGTTATGAAATGTTTACCAGATGAATTAACAAGATTTTTATAGGAGGTACATTATGTCTGATTTTCCAGTACAAAAAATAACAATATACCATAAAAATGAAAAAGAATGGGATAGATATGTGAAAGATGCTAGTTATAGAAATACATCAGTAA
>CANTHA010000122.1 GCA_947653375.1 uncultured Clostridium sp.
TAAAAATTTTTTAGATATTTTTTTAGATATTTAAAAAAATAAAAAAATCAAGGGCTGAAAACCCTTGAAAATAGTGGTGAGCCAGGAGGGGTTCGAACCCCCGACCCCAGGCTTAGAAGGCATTAAGTACATAATTCTTATGATACGCACTATTAGCATGTTTGAATTAAGTACATACATGTATTTGACACACCTTTTGACACACTAAACTATATAAAACTATTTAATTTGTCTATAGCTTTTGTCTTGTCTTCTTCATCTAAATGAGTATATACATCTAATAAAACTTGTATTGTTTTATGTCCAGTAAAACTCTGAGCTTCTTTTAGATCAACACCAGCTTTATGAAGTATACATACATAAGTATGTCTTAATTGTTGATATGTAAAATAAATTTTATTATCTTCTGTCAATTCAAAATCTTCATTAATTAATTTTTGTTCTTCTTTGTAATCTTTATTTAATCTATATAATACAGAGGTTATTTTTCTTTTTAAAGTAGTTTCAGACATCATATTGTTCAATTTATTAGAGAAAACATATTCCTTACTTTTATGTTCTTCTTTTAGTTCTTTTAATTTGTCATATAATATATCTAATATAGGAACTTTTCTAATATCTTCATTTTTTGTTTTCTTTACTACAGGTTGATTATTACTAAAATGAACAGCTTTATTAATTATTATATACTTATTATTTATATTAATATCTTTATATTGAAGCGGAACAATCTCCTCTCTTCTTAATCCTGTATAAATCATAAACAATATCATAAACACGTCAAAATCGTTTTTAGATAGTTTTTTTATTCTAGTAATAACTATATTATCCAAAGGTTTTTTCTCTGCTGATTTATGCTTTTTTATTTTAATACTACTAGCTACGTTTTTATATATCAATTCATTATCAATAGCAGATTGTAAAATTTGTTTTATTGTTAATAATGCCCATTCTTTTCTTCGTGTTATATTTTTCTTTTCCATTTCATTTAATATATTAATAATATCGATTTGTTTAATATTCTTTAATTTCATGTGACCTATATGAGGATTAATATGTAATCTCAATGTTGTAGAATACATATCTATTGTAGCTTGTTCTTTATCAGACTTATATAATTTAAGCCATTTATCAGCCCATTCTTTAAAAGTAATGCCTTCATCATCTGCAATAATACCTTTATTAGATAAATGTTTTGTTTCTATATACTGTCTCTCTAAATCTTTTGAATTGTTAGAATAAAGTGTTTTTATTTTTCCATCTACGCTAACTCTTTTCATTAGTCTACCGTCTTTTCTAGTTGTATAAGTGAAAGCCATATATAACCTCCTATTCAAAACTATTGTATTGATTGTAATAATAATTAACACATCTAGCCATATAAGACGCTTCTACATCAAAATATTCTGCTAGTTGTGTTACTGTTGTTAATCCTTTTTTCATTAATTCTTTTATTTGCTCATAAGGAAAGAATTTTTCCCAAGCTTTTTTGTCTGCTTTATATTCCATTTTTTCTATTAATTCATATGGAGAATTAGTTTTGTAATAAGAACCTGAGAAGTAATGTCCAAGTTCTTGAATAAGTACAGTATTTCTAGAAATATTAGTGTTAGTTTTGTCTTCATCTAATACTATAGCTGTTACATTTTTATAATGTGCTATCATACCATTACTATTACTGAGTCTATGGTTTGAATAATAAATATTTTCATTTTCTAACATATTATATAAAGTCGTAGTTTCCATTTTGTCCTCCGTAATAAGAATAAATAAATAAAAAAAGCATATAATAATAATGTCAAATATTTGACAAGTTAAATATTATTTGTTATAATATATTTAACTTTCCCACTACTTTGTTGTAGTCGGGCGTCAGAAAGATTTTGGAGAGCTCGTAGCAGTTCTCCTTTTTATTTTGTAAAGTTTTCGAGAATAGTTTTATCTAACTTGTTAAGTGTATTAGATGATAGTTTTACTTTATGCAATATATCGATGTCAAATAGTCTTTGCTTACTAATAGTAGTGATTTGATTTACTAAGGCGACACTATTTTGTTTCATCTTTTTTATTTCAACAGAAAGCTTATGTATATATTCTAGTTCTTTTTGCATTTGTTCAGTAATGCTCTGACTTTTATTTTCTTTCACTAAATTATATAAAAAATTTTTTTCTAGTTGCAAATTTGTATTTAATAGTTCATATATTTCATCGCCTAAATTTATACAACCTTTGTAATTTTTATTTTTAGATGTTAGAGGGATTACATTCAATGTGCCATTTTTAGGATTATCATTTTTATTTAAAACAATACAATAATGCAATCCACCTAATTCGTTTCCTATATTAAATCCTAGATTAGCTTTTATAATATTCCCTCTTTTAAAAGTTTTTATTTGTGAACAATCAAAAGTTTTTTCTTCATCGTGATAATTAGCAAAATCCTTAATCCAATAAGATAATAAATCACTTATCTTATATTCTTCTGAATTAATGTGCTTAAGAAAAGATAAATCTAATCTATGTAATGAATTATCTTTATGAATAATTGATTTGTTTTTAATATTATTTTCATCCATTTATTGTTCCTCTTTGTTTTTTTCATTTTTTTGTTTAGCTAATAAACCTTCTATTATATTTTTAGCTATTTCTTGATTTTCTTTATTTAATCCTTTTATTCCACTTGCAAATGCTATATCAATATCGTTTAATTCTATTTTCTGCGGATTTCGTATGTCTGTTTTACCTAACAGATAGTCTGTTGATACTTCAAAGAAATCTGCTAGAATAGATAAAGTTTCGGTACTAGGGTCACGTTCTCCTGACTCATAAAAACCGACAATTCTATCTTTTTTGCCTATAATTTTAGCTATATCAGATTGTAATAACCCTTTTTCTAATCTTAATTCTTTTAATCTATTCATAAATAGTATCCTTTCAAAAATATAAATATATTATATAACAAATAGTACGTTTTGTAAATACAAAAGAACAAAAAGTACAATTTTCTTTCTTACTGTCACAATGAATACAAAAGATTACAAAATTTTTTTTAAAAAAAGTATTGACATTGTACAAATAGTACAATATAATTTCGATATACAAAGAACAAATAGTGCGAAAGGAGGAAAAATATGAAACAATATACAATGCAAGAATTAAGAATAAAAAATAATTTAACACAAGAACAAATAGCACAAAAAGTAGGTATTAGCAAAGATTATGTTTCTTTGATTGAAAGAGGAAAAAGAAGTCCTAGCGATAAAATTAAGAATAAATTTGCAAAAATATACAACGTACCAGTAGTGCAAATTTTTTTAGCAATACAACGTACAAATAGTACTATAAAGGAGGTGGAATAAAATGGCAACAAATATTTTAAGTAAAACAAGAAGATTTGTTAAAGTAAAAGATTTTGCAGAAATATACGACATAAGCGATAAAACAGTATATCAAATGATTAAAAATCCAATATTTGAAGAAGCAGTAAAAAAGGTTGGAAAAAGAGGGATAAGGCTTAATAAAGAAAAAATGATTTCAATAATGGAACAATACTACAGATAAAAAATCAAAAAAAACATTTTGACAAAATAAAAGCTATGCTTTTATGAAAATAAAAAATTAAATATAAGATACGAAGGAAGGAGGTAACAAATGAAAAAGATTAAAAAAATAATATTACAAATGCTATTATACACAATTTGTTATCGGAATGTGGACAGGCTTAATAGTGTTTGGATTTTTACAAAATACAATTTATTAGGAGGAGAAATGATAGGAATTGTAGTGTTAATTGTAATTGGAATTATATGTTTAGGAATTTGCTATATAATAACAAACTCCATACTTGCAACAACAGTGTATGGAGCATACATAGGATTAATAATTATTACTTTTTCTTTATTTGTTTTGACAAATTAGAAACAATGTTACTTAATTCGTAATTTGCTTTTTGATAATTTTCAGAAGTATCATTATTGTTTAAATCTATACGAGCATGGTCAAAAGGTTTAATTGTTTCAAGAGAAATGTCAGAAAAATAAATAAACAGTTTATTAAAGCTAGTAGCATATTTATGTAAAAATTCAGAATTTTCAGAATTAAACATAGTTGCTTGAGCAGAAAGTATAAAATCAGATAAGGCTTCACGTTTTGCGGTTTCATACATATCCATTTTTTTAATTTTGGTTTGATGGCAGTTATTAATTATAGCTGTAACAATAGGAGAAATCAAAGCTATTATAGCAATAACAATAGATACTGTTATGGTAGGATCAAAACTCATATAAACACCTCACTTTCTAGAATTAAAAATATTTTTCTCTTATGTATAAAGTATATTA
>CANTHA010000123.1 GCA_947653375.1 uncultured Clostridium sp.
CCTTTCGCAGACGTAGCGTTAGTGGAGGCGAAGAAAGGAATGATAAGTATTTATGGAAAAAGAAGAAATAATTTACTTGAGTGAAAATAAGATGAGATTAGGTAAATTAGAAAAGACACAAATAGTAGTAACAATAGTAAGTATTATACTAGGCACAATTCTTCATTTTACATATGAGGTTTTGGAAGAAAATATTGTTGTTGGCGCTTTTAGTGCTGTAAATGAGAGTGTATGGGAACATCTAAAGTTAATATTTTTTCCGATGTTGATAGTAGCAATTATAGAATATTTTATAGTTAATAAGATAGCAAAAAATTATTTAGAAGCAAAAGTAATTGGGATTTTTACTGCTATAAGTTTTACTATTGTTGCATTTTTTACATATACAGGAATAATAGGAACTAATTTTTTAATAGTTGATATATTAATTTTTATAGCAAGTATTATATTAGGAGAGTTAGTAGCTTATAGATTAATGAAAAGAAAAAATGAATCTAATACAAAAACTAAGATTTTAGCAGGATTAATAATTGTATTTTTATTTATATGTTTTATATTATTAACCTATTTTACACCACATGTAAATCTATTTAGAGACCCTATAACTGGAACATATGGTATATTTAAATCATAAAAAAGTTGATATATTAATGTAAAAAACATTGATATATCAGCTTTTTAACATACATATAATAAAAATTTTAAAAAATTTCAAAAATTGTATTGACAAATAGAAAAAAAGATTTTATAATACATAACAAGTTTACGATAATTAAATTCGAATTTAAATTTTTTCAAACTATTTTTAATTTATTTTAATTCAAATTATTAAAATCAATTATTCAATAAATTTCATAAAAACTAATTCTATTTAAATATCTGAGGTCATTATAGATGTCCCCATTATTTAATATATATTTACCTACTTGGTATAAATCTTCTATATTTTTAAATCGAGTCATATAATGATTCTACTAACTCCCCCATAAAATAGATATAAAAACGAGTATATTTTAATTATAAATTAATTTGCTATAGTGACCTCAGATATTTAAATAGAATTAGAGAAAGGAAATCATGTTATCAATTGTAAAAAGTATGGCATTAAATGGACTAGATGGATATTTAGTATCTATACAAACAGATATATCAGAAGGTATGCCATATTTTCAAATCGTTGGATTACCAGATGCAAGTGTTAAAGAATCAAAAGAAAGAGTAATAACAGCTATAAAAAATTCAAAAGTTAAATTTTTAAGTAAAAGAATAATAATAAATTTAGCACCTGCAAATACAAGAAAAGAAGGATCAAACTTTGATTTACCAATATCAGTAGGAATACTAATTGCAATTAATGTAATAAAAAATCCTAATTTAGAGAATTTTTTAAAACAAACTATTTTTATAGGAGAACTTGCTTTAGATGGAAAAGTAGAAAAAGTAAATGGAATACTACCAATAGGAATAGAAGCAAAAAAATTAGGAATAAAAAGAATGATAGTACCAAAACAAAATGCAAAAGAAGCATCAATAATAAAAGACCTAGAAATAATTGCTATAAATAGTCTAGAAGAATTAATACAAGTCTTGAATGGTAATAAAATTATTACTAAACAAAAATATAATGAAATAAAGACAAACTGCCAGTTTAAAGATAAAATAGATTTTTCAGAAATAAAGGGACAAGAAAATGTAAAAAGAGCACTAGAGGTGGCAGCTGCAGGAGGTCACAATTGCTTATTAATTCGGTTCCCCAGGTTCAGGAAAAACAATGTTAGCTAAAAGATTAGTAACTATATTGCCAGACTTAAGTACAGAAGAAATGATGGAAGTTACTAAAATACATAGTATAGCAGGATTATTGTCTGATACATATTCAGTAGTACAAAATAGACCATTTAGAACGCCACATCATACCATAACATCTACCTCATTAATTGGAGGAGGAAGGTTACCAAAACCACGGTGAAATAAGTTTGGCACATTATGGTGTACTATTTTTAGATGAGCTACCAGAATTTAATAAAAGTACTTTAGAATTATTAAGACAACCATTAGAAGACTCTAAAATAACAATAAATAGATTACGTATGTCTGTTACATATCCGTGTAGATTTATGTTTGTTGCTAGTATGAATCCATGTCCATGTGGTTATTATGCATCAAATCAAAGAAAATGCAATTGTACAAAAGGTCAAATAAAAAAATATATGAATAAAATAAGTGGTCCTTTATTAGATCGTATTGATATACAAATAGAAGTACAAAGTGTTAAATATGAAAAATTAAAATCAAATATAAAATCCGATAATTCAAAAATAATAAAAAGTAGAGTAAATAAAGCAAGGAATATTCAGTTAGAAAGATATAAAAAATATAATATATTTTCTAATGCAGAACTTACACCAGAATTAATTGAAAAGTATTGTTCATTAAATAAGCAATGTGAACAAGTAATGAAATCTTCCTTTGAAAAGTTAAATTTTAGTACAAGAGCCTATCACAAAATATTAAAAGTAGCTCGAACAATTGCAGATTTAGAACAATCTAAAAATATAGAAATAAATCATTTAACAGAAGCTATTCAATATAGAAGTTTAGATAGAAAATATTGGGAAGAGTAGAGGTGAAGCAAATTAATATATTAGAAATTCAAGATAAAGAATATCCTGATGCATTAAAAAAGATTAAAAATCCACCTAAAAAATTGTATTTTGAAGGTAATATTACATTATTAGAAAAACCTATAATTTCTATTATCGGATCAAGAAGTTGTACAGAAAATGGTAAAAAATTAGCACAAAAATTTGCAACAGAATTAGTATATCAAGATATTGTAATAGCAAGTGGAATGGCAAAAGGAATTGATTCAATAGCACATGAAGCTACATTAGAAGCAAATGGTAGTACAATAGCAGTGCTAGGAAGTGGATTTAATCACATATATCCTAAAGAAAATATTGAATTATTCCACAATATTATAAAAAACTGTGGATTAGTAATAAGTGAATATGAACCAAATATGAAAGCAATATCCCAAAATTTTATAAAAAGAAATAGAATAATAAGTGGTATTTCAATAGGTGTTTTAATAGTTGAAGCTGCATATAGAAGTGGTACAAGTGTTACAGCTAGATTAGCTTTAGAACAGAATAAAAAAGTTTTTGTATTACCACATGAAATAACAGATTCACATGGGGTAGGCACAAATAGATTAATTAGAAATGGTTCAATATTAGTTACTTCTACAAAAGAAATTATTAGTGAATTTAAGTTTTTAAAATATAATAAAATAAAAAAACAAAAAGATACTAAAATTTCTAAATTACCTACCAAAAAAGAATTAAAAAATAAAAAATATGAAGAAGTATATAACCTTATAACACAAGATATTATATCTATAAATGATATATATAAAAATACTAATAAATCAATGGGAGAAATAAATACAATACTATTTATGTTAGAAGTTGAAGGATATATAAAAAAAGTACCAGGAGGATATACATGTATTTTAAACAAAGAATAGGAAAAATTGGAGAAGATTTAGCTTGTAAATATTTAAGAAAAAATAATTATAAAATAATTGGAAGAAATTATTATTGTAAACAAGGCGAAATTGATATTATTGCAAAAGACGAATATACAAAAGAACTTATATTTATAGAGGTAAAAACTCGTACAAATTTGCATTATGGAAGACCTGCAGAAGGTATAGACAATAAAAAGAAAAAACATATATATAAAGCAGGAGAATATTACCTATATAAAAATGAGTTAGAAGAAATTTCAGTAAGAATTGATGTAATTGAAGTATATATACAAAATAATACATACAAAATAAATCATATAAAAAGTGCAATTACAACAAAGGAAAAACACCTTAAACATATTGTTTAGGGTGTTTTCCAATAATTAATATATTTTTCTTTAGCAGTGTCTGGATTATATTTGCCATTAAAATCTTTAATTGGTGCAAATTCTTCATTTGGATTTACACGAAGAAGAAGCATATCGTCAAAATAGGAAAATGCATCAAATATAAAATTTTCAAATTTAAATGAATTTGGTTTATCAGGTACTTGTTTTACTCCTTCTTTATTTACAAATGCATTTTTTTTGAATGCTCTATGATAAGGTAATTTAATATCTGCAACTTTTTTAATTGCTTCAATACTCATTAAATGTGAAAGCATATTAGCTTCTCTATATTTATATAAACCATTTTTATCTTTTGAACAAGATAATTCTAAATCAATATCTACATAGTTAAGTATAGAAGGTTTACCATGTATCCTACAGT
>CANTHA010000124.1 GCA_947653375.1 uncultured Clostridium sp.
TTTCTAACATTTAAACTTAGTTTTAATGATTATTATGCACAAGACATATCAAATATTTCTTTTATGATTTGTGAGCTATACTCATCTAATATTAAATGATTTTTTTGCTTAGTATCTTTTTTGTAGCCATATGGTGGTATTCCTGCTTGATATTCTCCTTTTTCTATTTTTCTTTGTTTTACACTTTTTATTTTATTTGATATGTCTTGTGCATAATAATCATTAAAACTAAGTTTAAATGTTAGAAATTGTAACCCATCTGTTTTTAGGGTATCTACATTATCTCCGAATTGCTATGTATCTAATATTATTAGCTGGCAAATACCTTTCTAAGTAGTAACCTGTATCTATATGGTCTCTTCCAAATCTTGATAAGTCTTTTGTTATGATGCAGTCTATTTTTTCTTCTTCTATGTCTTTTAGCATTTTTTGAAATCCAGGTCTATTAAAATTTGTACCTGTATAGCCATCATCAACATATTCTCCTACTTCTATTAATTCTTTATGTACTAGTATGTAATTGTCAATAATGTCTCTTTGGTTTTCTACACTTTCACTTTCTCGGTCATCTCCATCTTCACGAGATAAACGTATGTATTTTGCTACTCTTATGTTTCTATAACTATTCACTCTATTTATCTTAATCACTCTCCTTTTTCGAGAATAAATAGCCTATTTAAAGCAATCTAATTATAACGTGCCCATTATAATTTGTCAGCCTAAATAAGCATTTATTTTTCATTTATAGTTATATATTCTATATATTGCTCTTTTAATAGTTCTAACAGAATTTGCTTTAAATTAGCTTTTCCATATTCTATTTGAATCTTTATATTTTGTTCGTTATTCATAATAGATTGTCTCCTTTTTTTGGTTTTGTTTCATTTTATGAATAAAAATTTAAAGTTATTACTCTATTATTAAAAAAGAACTTTAAATATGAAAATGGGACAAATTTAGAAAATTTAACATCAAAAAAAGAAATACAATGTATCTGTATCTCTCTCTTTTTTTGTATACCCTATTTCTTGTAAGTTGTATTTATACTTTACTTAACATTTTTATTGCTTCTTCTTCATTTTCTACAAAAAATATATCTTTACCATTATTGCTTTCATATATGAAATCTTTTAATGGTTTACTTGTGTATTTTGAATAATCTCCATATATAGCAAATCTCGTTTGATAATTTATAAACTTTTGTAAAATTTCTCCTGCTAATCCTTTACTTAATATAAAGAAATCTCCTAATACTGCACTTTTATTTAATGCTATTTTATTACAGTTTGTTTCATATTTTATACTCATAATAAAATCAATCGCTGACTCCACATCTTTTATTATAAGTTCATTACTATTAACTACTGCTATATTATTTATAATTTTTGTTTCCATTTTCTATCACTCCTCAAAATTGTAAGTTGTCGCTATAATTATAGTAAAAAACAGACAATTTTAAATTAATTATCTGCTTTATATTTTAATCTTTTATTCAAATAAATCTGAATGAGAACCTGTTCTAGTTAATGTAAGAATTAATATTTTACCATCTTTTTTGTACTCCAATAGCCAATTGGGTTTTAGATGGCATTCCCATAATCCGTTTTGATTTAGGCTCTAAAAGATGATTTTTAAATTTTTCTGGTAATTCAATATTATTTGCAAGCATTTCAACGACATCATTTAAAATTTTTGCATCAAACACTTCTCTTTTCACATCATTTTTAAATCTTTTTTGAATTGATTAGTTCGTTTAATTTCATATTTAGTTTGACTCATCTTCTATCTCCTCTATCATTTCATAAATGTTGTTGTAGCTTTTATGATTTTTAGGATGTTTCATTATTTCTTCTGCTTCTTCAATAGCCTTTAATGTTTCTTTATTATATTTTGGTCTTTTTAATTGAAGAGGAATACTATCTGTTAATACTATTTGCTTAAAATAAATAGTAACTGCATCTGCTATATTCATACCTAAATCATTTAAAATTTCTTCGACTTCTTCCTTTAATTTAGGCTCTATTCTTATATTCATTGTAGTTGTTTTAGCCATATCTAATCACTCCTTTAATATTATTATATTACAAAGTATATACAATGTCAATCAATTTTATACCTAAAAATATAAAAAGTATGAGAGAATTTTTTACCTGCCTTACTTATTGTAAGTTGTCTTTTACTATTTTTTATTTTATAAATTGTGTATTAATATTAAACATTTTTTTAATTAAATAATTAATTATAGTAGAATTTGACATTTTATTATATCTATTTTCAAGAATCTCTTTTGTTATGTTATAGTCTTTATTTGTACATAATATTTCATATTCTACTCCATTATCTACAATAAATTTATTAGTTTCACTAAATCCATTCTTTAAGTAAAAATCTTTTCTCTTCTTACTATCTTTTAAATCTTTTCTTGGTCTTTCTATACTTAAAATAATAATTTCATATTTTTTTATTAATTCTTTTAATATTATAGAACCATATCCTTTTTTTCTTTGTTCTTTATCTATAGCTAAATACATCAAATAAGCAATATTTTCATAGTTTACTAAATATTCCATTCCAATTACTTTATTATCATTTAATATTATATTAAACAGTACATTTTCTTCTTTTGAACAATGCTTTAACATCCAAAATGGAAAACGTTCATTTTTTGGAAATGAATTTACATATATTTTTCTAATATCTTTTTTTTCATTACTTGCAAAATAATCTACATACCTTAAATTCATTTTTTCTCCCCTACAAATTACTATTTTATTTGATGCTTTCCAAATAAGAAATTTTTTTACCTTTTCCTTTTGCATACTCTATTTCTGATTTTGTACTTTCTCCAATATATCCTCCAGCATTAATTACATAAATCTCATCAGACATATCTACTTTTTGTTTATGCATTTCATCTAGTATCTTCTTAGTTTTTTCGTCTATATTCTCTTTTTTTATATTATTAAAAAAATTAGGTGTTAAAACAATATTCCCATCTAATGTAAGTTTCTCTTGAGTTTTGATAAATTCATCTCTAAATTTAATTGAACCACATAGAGTTATTATTTTATATTTATGCATCAATTTTAATCACTCACTTTCTTTTTTATTAGTTCACTATAAAAGACAGGAAAGAGATACAGAAGGTATCTCTCTGATACGTAGAAAATCAAGTTTTCTAGTTCTCTGTTTTAATCTAAAAAGTACAGAAAAAATACAGAATTCCTACCATAGTATATTCTAATTTATTTAATATTTTCGTATATTTCTTTTAGAATTTCATATCGTTTTTCTATTATTCTTTTGTAAAAAACTTTTCTTGCTATAGATATACTTTCTACATTATCAATAAATTTATTTATTTCATCTATATTAATATTTAAAAATAATCTTTTAATAGCCTTATTACATTCTTCATTATTTATTTGTTTAATATATGTCATATAATTAATTTTCTTTCCATTTTCTTTTAAACAAGAATAACAATTTATTGTTAAGTTTTTTAATTCTGTTTCATTTATTTTCTCAATTTCCTCATCTTCAATCATTGGATTTAAAGCTGAGCCACAATCATAAATTGGAGAAAATTTTACTTTTCCTGTATTTTTATTCAATAGAAATCCCCAGTTACCATTGTGTCTATCTGTATTTCCAATTAAACTATCAATAACAAACATATCCCAAAATTTCTGTTTTGTTTTTTCTGTATGAATCATTTTACTTTCTACTATTACTTCCATAATATCATTTAATTCTGTTTCTATTTTTTTGTCTGGATTTGTACTTAATGCTAAATTTTCAAATTCATATAGTATATTCTCATCGTTTGTAAAATCCTCACAAGCACATACTATCTTTTCTTTTCCATTATAGTTATACTTCCCTAGTATTGTATTTTGAACTTCAAAACCGCATATTTTAAATATATTGCTTCCAATATATTCTGAAAAAGCATTATTAATATAGGATATATTTTTATTTTTTTCTCTAATTGGATCTGGAAACTTTACTAAATACTTTTTATTATTATATATTAGAGTTTTCTTTTTTTCTGAACCTTTATAATTATTAAATTCTTCTATTGCATTTGTAAAATCTATCATTGTTTTCCTCCGCTTTTTATTATCTAGTTATTAGTATATCACAAATTATTTGTATTGACTATATTTTGCAAAAAAACAATGATTCAAATTATCTCTTTTTAATTTTAATCATTGTTTTTTATTTACTTTAATAGGCTATCTCTCTATAATTTTTCAACTTT
>CANTHA010000125.1 GCA_947653375.1 uncultured Clostridium sp.
GACTATTTTTTATATGATTACAATATTTTTCTTGATATTTAAAAAAGTTTGATATATAATTTTATTAAACTAATGAAAAATAAAGGGGCTATATTAATGAAAGATTATTATAAAATTTTAGAAGTAAATGAAAATGCTTCAAAAGAGATAATAGAAAAAACTTATAAAATATTAATAAAGAAATACCATCCTGATGTACATGAAGAAAATGAAAAAAGCAAAATGGATATGAAGATAAAAGAAATAAATGAAGCATACAAAGTGCTGTCTAATGATTTTTTAAGAGAGCAATATGATAATGAGTGGAATAAAGAGAGGGCAGAATACTTCAGAAAAAAGTATGGGAATAATATAAAAAGCAACGAATCTGAAGTAATAGATAAAAAAGAAAAGATAAAAGATAAAGTAAAAAATAAAGATAAAAATACAAATAATAATAAAAATAGTAATAGAATAAATGAAATTAAAAATAAAAGCGGAATGTTAAAATTAATGTCAGAGATATTTAAAAAAAGACCTAATAAAATAGATTTAAAAAATATAACAAAAACTGATATGCAAGCAGCAGGATTAACATTATTAGTTCTTATTATTCTAGGAATATTGTTATGGTTTATTCCTTTTACAAATTCGTGGATGAGACAATTAATATTTGAAAATCCGTTATTTAGCTGGATATGGAGCTAAGATAAAAAAATAAAAAATCGAAACTTAAATAAAGTTATACTATTGACAAGTCAAATCCTTTAATGTATAATAATAATCGTTATAAAGGTTATCCCACATACAGTTTCGTATGGGCCGGAAGGAGGGGAATTTAATGTCAGAGATTAAAGTTAATAATGGAAATATAGAAGACGCATTGAGAAAATTTAAAAGACAATGTGCTAGGGATCAAGTGATTCAAGAAGTACGTAAAAGAGAACATTATGAAAAGCCAAGCGTTAGAAGAAAAAAGAAGTCAGAGGCTGCAAGAAAAAGAAAGTTTTAATAAAAATGGATTGGAAGTTTTTAAGTATAAAATAAACTATAAACTTCCAATTTTTATTTAATATAAATAAAATTAATTAAAAATCAAATAAATGTTAATAATAATATAAGATAATATGTGAGAGGAGAAAAATATGAAATACAAAAATTATGAAATAAAAAAAGGAGTTAAGTTACATGAAATAAGAACAGACAAGTTTAAAACAAATTTTATAGCCATTTTTTTAACAACTGCATTAACACGAGAAAATGTAACTAAAAACGCCTTAATATCAAGTGTTTTAAGAAGAGGCTCAAAAAATATGAATACTCAAGAAGAAATAAGCAAAAATATGGAAGAAATGTATGGTGCAAGTTTTGACTGTGGATTAGATAAAATGGGAGATAATCAAGTTCTAAAGTTTTACATTGAAACAATAAATGATAATTTTGTGCCTCAAAATCAGCAAAACATATTAAAAACATCATTAGAAAAACTAATAGAAATTGTATTTGATCCATATATAGAAAATAATAGCTTTAAGGAAGAATATGTAGAACAAGAAAAAATTAATATCCAAAGAAGAATTGAAGGAAAAATAGACAATAAAGCAAAATATGCTATAGAAAGATGTATAGAAGAAATGTACAAAGACCAGCCATTTGGACTATTTAAATTTGGATATATTGAAGATCTAGAAAAAATTAATGGAAAGAATTTATATGAATATTATAAAGAGTTAATACAAAATTGTAAAATAGATATATTTATATCAGGTATAATTGATGATAAAATAAAACAAGAAGTACAACAAAATGAAAGTATAAATAATTTGCAAGATAGAAATGCTAATTATATAGCACCAAACATTAAAACTAAATCAAAAACTAAAAATGAAAATATAGTAACAGAATCAATGGAAGTAACACAAGGAAAATTGATTTTAGGATTAGATGTTAATTCAGAAAATGAAGAACAAAGATATGAAACATTAATTTATAATACTATATTAGGAGGCACAGCAAACTCTAAAATGTTCCAAAATGTAAGAGAAAAAGAACATCTTGCATATGTAGCAGGATCAAGTTATTTACATCAAAAAGATAATATATTTATAAATGTAGGAATAGAAATAGAAAATTATGAAAAAGCACTAGAAATAACAAAAAAACAAATAGAAGATATGAAAAAAGGTGACTTTTCAGAAGAAGATATTGAAAACTCAAAAAAAGGAATTATTGCTACAATAAAAACTATTGATGATGAACAGCATACAGAGCTTACTTATTATTTTGGACAAGAATTATCACTTAATAAAACATCGATTGATGAATATATAGAAAATATACAAAAAGTAAATAAAGAAGATATTATAAAAGTTGCACAAAATGTTAGTATAAATACAATTTATTTTTTAAAGAATTAAGAGAGGAGAACTTAAATGCAAATTATTGAAAACTCTATAATAAAAGAAAAAGTTTATAAAGAGAAATTAAAAAATGGTTTAACAGTTATGATTATACCAAAAAAGAATATTCAAAAAAAATACATGATTTGGGGAACTAATTATGGTTCAAATGATAGTACTTTCATTTCTCCAGGAGATGAAGAAGAAACTAAAGTTCCAAATGGGGTAGCTCATTTTTTAGAACACAAAATGTTTGAACAAGAAAACGGTACAAATAGTTTAGATACATTAACCGCATTAGGAGTAGATGCTAATGCCTATACTACAAGTAATCATACTGCATATTTATTTGAATGTACTGATAATTTTTATCCAGCAATGGATGAACTAATGGATTATGTTCAACATCCATATTTTACTGACGAAAATGTTGAAAAAGAAAAAGGAATAATAGGACAAGAAATAATGATGTATAATGATTCTCCAGATTGGAGAGTGTACTTTAATGCATTAACAGCAATGTATCATGAAAATCAAGTAAAAATAGATATTGCAGGTTCGATTGAATCAATAAGTGAAATAAACAAAGATATATTATACAAATGTTATAACACCTTTTATCATCCATCAAATATGATATTAGTAATATGTGGAGATTTTGAACCAGAAAATATAATAGAAGAGGTAAAGAAAAGACTAATAAATAAAGATAATGCAGGAGAAATTAAAAGAATTTATCCAGAAGAACCCGAAGAAATAGTACAAGAAACTATAGAGCAGAAATTAGAAGTTAGTCAACCTATGTATGCTATAGGAATAAAAGATACAGTTAATGAATGTTCTAAAGAAGATAATAGTGAAATAGTAAGAAAACATATAGCTACTGAAATTTTATTAAACATGTTAATAGGAAGAAGTTCAAATTTGTATAAAGAATTATATAATGGAGGAATAATATATTCACAACCAAATTTAGATTATGAGTTTGCTACAACATATGCACATATTATGATAACAGGCCAAGCTAAAGAACCTGAAACAGTTTATAATAGATTAAAAGAAGAAATATCAAATATGTTAGAAAATGGCATAAATAACGAAGATTTTGAACGTATTAAAAAGATGATATATGGGGGATATGTAAAAGAATATAATGATGTTGGAGATATTGCTAGAATGTTTTTATCAGATTATTTAAAAGGAATAAATAGTTTTGAATATATTGAAGAAATAGATGGAGTAAATGTTGAATTTGCGACACAAATCTTAAAAGATTTATTTAAAAAAGATAAAATGGTGCTTTCTATTGTAAGAAATTAAAATAAAATGTATAAAAATAGTAATGCAAAAATTGTAAAAAAAACAATAAATATTATACAATAAAACTAATGCTGTTTTTTATCGAAGATTAATGTCGAAAAAGAAAAAAAATAGTCTTACGAAAGTTTATAAAAAACATCAAATATACTTGACTTATAAGGTAAACACAAGGTAATATATAAATATACAAAAGATGACAATAAAAAAGGAGAGATAAATATGTTAAATGATGAAATATGTAAATTAAGAGATAAATTGAATAAAAGTATTAAAAATAATGAAGATTATAGTATTGTTTATCAGATAAGTATCGAATTGGATGAATTAATAGCCCAATATTATAAAAATTTTACAGAAAAGAAAAAGGAAGAAAAAGTTACTATATAATTTAGCTGTATAAATAAAAATCAACCATATTATAGAATTTAAAAGCTATAATATGGTGTCAATAATTTTTGATTAGGACACCCTAAAACATTAAAATTATTTCAAGAATA
>CANTHA010000126.1 GCA_947653375.1 uncultured Clostridium sp.
TCCATCACAAAGTTATTTAAAAGCGAAAGAAGGCAAAAAGAATGTTTCTATCGCCTTAATGTTAGCAGAGATGTTATAAAAAGAAATATAAAGAAATTGAAAGACAATAATATTATTGACAGAGAAGGAAAAAGAAATAATGGTACTTAGAAAATATTATAAATTCTGTAGAAAAATCTAATTCTTTTATGAAAGCAGAAGATGTAGCGAAAACAATTATAGATAATATTATGAATGATACTAATTTGACAGTTGCAGATATAATTATTGAAAGAAATTAACCAATATATGAGGTGTTATATGATGAAATTTTATAAAATGGAACACTCTGTAAATAGTGAAGATATAAAAAAATTTAATTTTGAAAATCAAAGAATAGGTGTAATTGCCCACATTGAAGATGAAAATGAAAGAATATTATTACAACAAAGAGGACTTAAATCTCGTGATGAAAATGGACTTTATGAGGAGGTAGGTGGTAGTGTAGAAAATAATGATGTGGATTTTAAATCTGCAATTATTCATGAAATGCAAGAAGAAATGGGAAATGATGTAAATATAGAATTATTTGATTCTACTGGAATTTATCATTGTTGTAAAAATAATGCTAACTGGATATTTGTAATATTTAAGGGAAAATATATTGATGGAAATATAAATATTATGAGCCAGAAAAATGTATGGGATATAAATTTTTTACATACGAGGATGCAGTAAATTCTAATCTAGTTAGTGAGAGTTGTAGATTTTTAATAAATGCTATAAATATGGAGGAATAGTATATGAATTATAGTTATGTAAAGGTCATCAATAATATTGATGACCTTAAACAAAATCATTTTAAGATAAAATCCTTTGGAAAGAATTAGAAACATCATATGATAGGCGAAGAAAAAGAAAAAGGTTTAAAATATATTATGCACATCCATACCTTTCAGGAGAACGAGGGAATAATGAGAATGGAAATCGATTAATAAGAAGATTTATACCAAAAGGAACGGTAATAACAAAAATTTCAGAAGAATATATACAAAAAATAGAAGATTGGATAAATAATTTATCAAGACCAACATTTGGATTTAAAACATCATTAGAAATAGCAAAACAATATTGTTAAAATTTGTAATAAAAAGTGCGACACTTAATATTGCAATTTATATTTGTAAAAAATGTACGTAAAATGTTTGACATACAAGTTTTGATATAGTAAGATATTTTTAATAAGATTTACGCAATATAGTTAATTGAATAATAAAAAAATGTAATTTATTGTAAAAATAGGAGGATTTATGAATAATATAGGATTTCATTTACCACATAATGCAATATTACCAAAAGAAGTAGAATTTATTATTAGTTGTATAGATGTAGAAAAAGAATATTATAAATATGATGAATTAAAAGCACTTATTTTTGAAAAGCAAGTACAAGAATCTGTATTTGAAATTTTCCACAAACAGCCATATGAAAGATTTCAAGCCAACGAAGAATTAAAAAACATTTATAATCAAATAAAAATAGGAAGAAAAAAATATAGTGATATAAAAAATCTACAATATACAGATAAGAAAAATGTAAATCAAGTATGGAACGAATTTGTTAGAGATTATGTTGAATTTTTAGCATTTACAGGTCTAATGCCATCATATTACAAAGGAAAATCTGATGAAAACGAGAAAAAACATTATATAGGTTTTACACTAAAAGAATATAAAGAAAATAAAATCAATTTTCAAGACATTTTATTTAACATGAAATTTAGAAATGCCTCTAAAAATGAAGAAAATTATGAAGCATATAATGTAAGAAATAGACCATTTGTTGTTGCATTTAAAGTAATGGACATGTATAAAAAAATGGGATACAATGAAATAGATGGTAGAATATTAGCAAAAATTGTAAAACAAACTGTTGATGAAGATAATATAATAATTGAAGGTATACATCCATTAGATACTAGCAAATATGATGATGTAACTTTAAGAGAATATGGTAGAGGAAGAACATTTTTAGGCAAATATTTTACAGAAATTTTAAATATTAAAATTACAAATTCTAGACCTACAATATATGATTTAACAAGCTTTAATATAGAAAATTATAATTTTAAGGAAAAAGCAATATACATAGGTGAAAAATATGGTAAACTAGAAATAACACCTAATATTATAAAAATGATAAGAAACCCTGAATTAATCCAAGACTCAGAATTAAAAGAATATATGGAAGAACAGGGATTAATAAAAAACAATACTAGTAATGTGCAGTTTAATATAGATACAGATTTACCAGAACGTAGATTAGCAATAGAAGCAAGTAATGATGAGATAGATTTAAATGAAGTTTATGATTTAGAACTTAATATTTCAGACATTATTTACAATAGAGGAAAAGAAATATCAGAAAGTGGAAATGGTACATTATATGAGCAATTTTTATATGAATTATTAAAAGACAAATTTGGAAAAGAGAAAGTAACATATTATGGTGCTAACACTATAGCAAAAAGACTTTCAGATATGATAATAGATATAGATGTTTTTGATGGTATTGCTAAAAGAAAAATAAAATTAATAATAGAATCAAAGTCAGGTAATGCTATAGCATCATTAGATGAAAGAAAAGAAAGAGATGATATAATAAATACATTATCTATTTCTAAAACAAAATATGATGGTATTTGGATTATGTTTGTTGACAGTAATTCTATACCTAAACAATCACATGGAGGATTTAGAGAATGTGGAAATTTAGCATTATCATTTGAACAAAAACTTTTAAATATACAATTTAATGTACAAATGCAAACATGTAAAACTACATTAGTAACTGCATTTAGTTATGAGCAATTTATGAAATTTTTAGATAATATAGAAAATGCAGAAGTAATTTCAAAGATACAAGCAAAGCATTTTTGGACTTGGTCTAAAATGTTTGTTAATATGTCTTTTGTATCTATTCATGCTTAAAAGGGAGAAAGAAATGGGAAAATTAAATGATTTAGATGGAAAATCATGGTTAAAACATACAAAGTCATGGTTTATTATAAATGGAAAGTCAAGAAAAAAAGAAGTTTTAAATCATCCTGCTAAATATCCAGAAGAATTAGCAGAAAGATTTATAGAATTTTTTACTAAAGAAAATGAAATGGTTTTTGATCCATTTATGGGAGTTGGTTCAACAGCTGTAGCTGCAGAAAATTTAAATAGAAATTGTGGAGGAATAGAAATTAGTAATGATTTTGTAACAACAGCTAATAAACGTAGTAATATGTCAAAAATTGTAGTAGGTGATAGCAGATACAAAAAGAATTATAAACAAAAAGAAGTCGATTTTATATTAACATCACCTCCATATTGGAATATCCTGAAAAAGAAAAGAGGCAATTCTTATTCTCAGCATGGAGATAGGGAAAAGAATAATTTAAAATTATACTATTCAGATAAAGATGAAGATTTAGGCAATATAGAGGATTATAATAAATTTTTATTAGAATTAAAAAAAGTATTCAAAAATTGTAATAAAATATTAAAAAATAATAAATATATGGTTGTTGTAATACAAAACTTTAGAAATACTGATGGGAAATATATAACTTTAGCATGGGATTTGGTAAATATAATTGAAAAATGTAACTTTTCATTTGAAGGGGAGCATATATGGTGTCAAGATGATAAAAAACTAGGAATATGGGGATTTCCTTCTACTTTTATCTCAAATATTCATCACCATTATTGCTTAATATTTAGAAAAAATGCATAATATATATTCTTACCATGCAAAGTTTAATCCAGATATTCCTAAAAAATTTATAGAAAAATATTCAAAAGAAAATGATACAGTATTAGATCCATTTTGTGGTTCTGGTACTACATTGTTAGAAGGAATTAAATTAAATAGAAATGTAATAGGTGTTGATTTAAGTCCTATAGCAATATTAAATGCAAAAGTTAAAACTTATACATATGATATTGAGACAATAAAAAAAATACATGAAGACATTATTGATATTGATGATAAACA
>CANTHA010000127.1 GCA_947653375.1 uncultured Clostridium sp.
GCCCTTGATTTTTTTATTTTTTTAAATATCTAAAAAAATATCTAAAAAATTTTTATCATTTTTATTTTTGCACTGCTTATATTCATTGTGTATCAACGTTTCTAAGATATTGAAAAATCTAAAAATTTTCTAAAAAAGTTACTCTATTTTTTATAAATTTCAAAATAAAAGTGGCAAATTTAATTACCACCTAGTATTTCATAGCTATATTTATGTATCCCTAACTTTTCCATTGCATCTATAATTTCATTTTTTCCTTCCTTTATATTAATTGCCAAAATAAGATTTTTACTTGTTCTTGTTAATGCTACATACAGATAGTTCAACTCTTTATTTCTTTCTGTTTTTTTCATTAATAAATAATCTGACATTGACTTATTAATTATAAACATACAGTCTCTTGCTTCTAAACCTTTTACCTTATCTATGCTATGTACATTATACTTAATACCATTATTTGACATCTGATTAATCAGTCTAAAGTAGTCTTCACTTTCCAATCTTCCTAAATTATATTTATCTAAAAATTCATTTTTAATGTTTTTATTTCGTGATAGTATCTCCTTTAATTCTATCTCTTTTTCATATAAATATGCATCTTCATCATCTCCTTCTGGCATTGATTCAAGTAATTTTTCTTTCAGAGATTGTGGTATTACATTTTTGTTTTGTCCGGTTTCAAATAATTCATCTTTTTTTCTAATATAAATAAGTCCATTATTTTCTCTTACTTTATTAAATATACTATCAAATTCTTTATCTTTAACATCTATATATGATATACTACCTTTTTCGCTGTTTTTTGATATTTGTCTTTGATTTTCAGGACAGTATAAATTCGATATTTGCACAATTTCATTTGGTAATCTATGTGTTATGTTTTTATATGGTAACATTTGGAAATTTATTACTTCTCCTCTTTCAACTTTTCCTATAAAGTTTTCTAAAACATGGAGATATTTAATTGCTTGTTTTGGATCCCCTACCATGTAGATACTTATATTTTCAGAAGCTAATTTTTCTATAATTTTTATGACATCTTCATCTAAGTCTTGTGCCTCGTCAATATATATTGCTTCTATACTAGCTATAAAATGTTCTAATATGTTTTTTCTCTTTGCAATTTGTTTTTTGGTTTGTTTTATATTTCCAACAAGTATTTGTTTTGCTACATTGAAAACAATTTCATTATGAATAATCCCCTTGTCTTGTAATTTACTAATTATAAACCTTTTCTTTTTAGCTTCATTAGGCAATGAGGTTGATACTGCTTTTGTATATTTTCTTTCTAAAATATAATTACTATATGGATATATAAGCTCATTTAATAAAAAAGTATGTATTGTTAATATTTTTATATTATCTGGAATATATCCTCTTTGTTTTTTTATGCTATCTTCAATATTTTTTCTAGCAAAATTAGTGTAAGTAATAACATAGATATTTTTATTCTCTTGAATTTCTTGGCTTAAAACTAGTTCTGATAAATCATGCGTTTTTCCAGCACCTGCCCCAGCTATTAGTATTTTACTTGCTACATACTCCATCTATAATCTCCTTTATATAAGTAGGAATTTCTATCTTAATTTGGTTATCTAATATGCTATTACAAATTTTAAACATATTTTCTGTTTTATTTTTGTTATGTGTCATATAATCTTCAAGTTTTGTACCTTTCAATTCTTCCTGAAATAAACCTTCCAAAACTTGTGTATTATTTCCTTGATTAATTAAAGCATTTTCAAAGGTATATTCTTGTGTTGTTCTTACAAAAATATTTTTTCCATCATCATATTTATCGTGCTTCACCTTTGCTTTAGGTTGATTATCGTAATCTCTTACTACTCCGATTTTTTTATCTGTATCTTGATTTATTACTTTCCAGATATCTAAAAACTTAGTATATCCTTTTCCTGTAACAATAACTTCTGCCATATTTAAATTCTTATTTTCTTGTTGCAAGTATGTGTTTATATACATTTCTTCTGTTGGTCCTTCTACAAGTATAACTCTTTTAGATAATAGGATTTTTAAAATATCAAAATTGGGTCTTTTGGCTAAATATTTACTCATTTCTTCATAATTTAAAAAGTTTATTGCTTGATTGTCTTTTAGAAGTACAACATTTTTAAATTCTAATTTGTTAATGATATTATAATTGTGCGTTGTAATAATTGCTTGTACAAAATCTTCTGTTTCTATATTCTCTAAACTTTTTGTAATAAAGTCTATCGCTATATTTAAATTATTGACACACATGTGTGCTTCTGGTTCTTCGATTGATATTAAATTAAATTTTCTTTCTTCATTAAGATAGTTTGTAAATAATAAAATTATTAATAATAAATTCCTTGTTCCTAGTCCCTTTTGATATAAAAATTCTTCCCCATATGTCATATTAATGTTAGAAAAAATACTTTTTAAATTTGGAGTATTAGGTCCTAACTCTAATTTATCTATAATTTCTTTCCAATTATCAAAGTCAGTATTATCAATTTTTTTAAATACATCTTTATATGAATCTAAATCTTTTAATTCATCAAAAAAGTTAATATATGCTTGATTAGCTAGATATCTATCTTGCTTACTTAAATTTTTTTCTAGTAATGAACTAACTAACTTATACGACATTTGTTTATCTGTTTCTGAAAAGTTATCTCTTTCTGCTCCAATATAACTAATATTAAAGTTTTGCAATTTATCGAATCGCACACCTTTTCCATTATTACTCGAAATAATTTTGTATTCATACATATCTAATGGAAGTATGTAGTTTTCTCCTAAAGACTGTATAGCAATAACTTCTTGCATAAATTTTATTTCATCTTTAGGCTTAAACACATATTCCACTTCATAACAATCATTTCCTTCATTATCTTCATTTAGCCAATCACTTAATAATGCTTTTTGATATCCTGTATTTGCTTCTGTTATTTTAAGCTTTATCTTAACAACTGGTATAATAGTATTTAAATATTCTAAATCTTTATTTTGTATTGCTTGAGATATTTCAGATTTTTGTAGCTTTAAATCTTCTTTAAATTTTTTTAATTTATTACTATTGATATCTGTTATTCCTAATGTTTTAGTAGAATATTGAAAAGTATTGTTATTAAGTACTAATCTTATAGCTTCTATAACATTAGATTTTCCAATATCATTTTCTCCTATTAGAATAGTAAATTTATTTAATGGTATTTCTATATGTTCAAAATTTCTAAAATTGTCTATTATTATTTCACTTATATACATTTCAATTACTCCTTAAATAATCTCATTACTTATAATTCTAATTGCTTCAATTGCATCATCATATTTTATACTCTTTGCATATAGGTGCTTTACTTGATAATCTTTCCATGACTGAATTAAAGTTTTATCCTTTTCTATAGTATTTATAATCTTATCTCTATTTTCTAAATCTTCCATAGAATTTCTTTGTTGAAATGTAGCCTTTATTGCCTGTTTCAATATTTCTTTATCTATTTCTTGCCACTTAGAATTAACAAAGAAGTACAAATCGTAATAATCCTTCATTCTGCTATTGGCTATTTTTCTTGATAAAATTGTTTGAAGTTTTTCAGCAATAACTGTTTCTTGATTATATGTATAGATTTCTATGTAATCATCTTCTAATAATTTTTTATATTTATATTCTATTGCTCTAGGGGTGATGATATCTCCAGTTGATATATCGATATGAAATGGAATTTTTAGATTTTCTATATTTCCAACTAATTTTATTCTGTATCCACCATATTCTGCTTCTTCTTTTATTTCTTCTATTTTTTCTAGTTTCATTTGCGTATTATCATTCAAATTAATGTTAATAATATTAGTAATTAATTTTTCTATTTCTTCTTTTTTAAAATTTATTTCAACTATATCTACATCTATATCCATTGTGCTCCTCAGTTTTATACCTATAATAGATGATAGTAGCAATCCACCTTTTATGATTAATT
>CANTHA010000128.1 GCA_947653375.1 uncultured Clostridium sp.
ATTTCACGAATTCTAACTCTTCATTAAGGTACTTTTTTTGTTTTTTTATATATTTATTTATTATTATATATTTTCCATCAACAAATGGTAATGTTATTGTTGCACCCATAGTGCTAGTATATGAATAATCTCCTTGAGCAGTACCGTAAATAGTTATAATATCATCTTCTAATATTTTGTCTTCTCCTTCTTTTGGAACATAATTAACATATATAGTATCTTTATAATAAGTTGTATATTTTCCCTCTTTCGTGATATTTACTCTTAAACTATTAGAGTATACCCCCTCCATAACTTGTACTACTTCACCAGTTAATTTTACATTTGTTCCTTTGAAATTATCTGGATTTCTTGCTAATTGTTCAAAAGTATATGTTTGACAGCTTGACAAAAATGCTTGTTTTTCTTGTTCTTCTTTTAATTTCTTTTCCTCTTCTATTCTTATTTTTTCTTCATTTAATACTTGCTTTAAACTTGTATCTAAATCATACGATTGTCCAAGATATATTAATGTAAATTCATGATTATTTGTATATCCACTAAAATTAAATTTACTCTTTGATTTACATGAAAAATTTTTTTCATCTTGAATACATTGATATGTTATTTCTTCATAATCTCCATTATTGTTTTTGGCATTTAAAGTAAAATAGAATGTTGAATTATCTTCTTCATTAATTCCACAAAAGCCATCATATTCTTTAGTTAAGTCATTAGAACTTTCATCGTTATTTTTCTGATATTTTACTTTGCATTTTCCATCATTGAATGTTATAACTCCTGTTAAAGAAGTAGAAGAATACCCACTATCATTTTTTGATGTGAATTTATACATTCCATCAAAATCTTTTGTTATTTTATATGGATTTTCTATTTTCTTTTCTTCTATTTGATTATTAGCATTTGTTTCACTTGTTTTTCCAAATAAATTAATTCCTGAACTCAATATAATTATTAATGTAATTACAATACTACTAATAATACCAATAATAACCCAAAGCCACCATTTTTGATATAATTTAACCTTCTCTTTTTCTTCCATATAATTCCTCCTTTTATTTTTTATAAAAAGAGTATAGCATTTTTTGTGTAGGTATTTTGTCGTAATATGTCGAATTTTAAAATTATTTTATATTTGTTGTTATTTTTAGTTTATATCATTATTTTAAACTTTCATACAAATTATTCAATCTCTCCTGTTCGTCAATAGGTTTTGGTAATTCCCAATAATTTTTTATTTCTAACATGTTTTTATCTTTTCCACTATATGATCTGTACTGTTGTATTTTTACAAATTCTGTATCATCTTTTAATGATTTCAATAATGCTTTAAATTTCCACCAATGTATTTTTTCATATTCTAAATCTATTCTGTATTGTTCATAGAAAGCACTATATATATATTCATCGTCAAATTCATAGCTATAAATTTGTTTGTTTATTCCTTTTCCGTTTGCTTTTGTTTTATGATAATCATCTCTACCACATTTGTAAAACCAAATTAACTTTTCACATGCTTCTTGATATAATTCTGGAAATTGCAAAAGTATTTCATAATTTTCTTTATTAAAAAACACAGGATAAAAATGTTTTAATCCATACTCTATTTTCTCTAATTTATTAACAGTTTTATCCTGTAGTTTCATTTCAAAAGATATCATATTTCTAAAGTCTACATTTATTTTATATTTTGTTTTCTGTAAAATTACAAAATAAGGTAGCTTATTAAACATAATCATATTAATATCTCCTATATTTTCTTCTATTTCCTCTATATTGATTTCTATTATAATTTCTTCTTTGTTCTCTATTTTCTATTTTTACATTTTTTACTTTCTCTATATCACTATTAATTTCACTCACTGATTTACTTATTCTTCCTAAAAAATTTCCAGTCATACTTTTTGAACATGTTTCCATTATACAACCTAAAATGGCTAATTCAATATTTAAGTCTAATTTCTTATATCCATCACTTATTCTTTTATTATTAATCTTTTCAATAGCACCATTTCCTAAAAAATTTTCTATTTGTGCTTCTATTACATTATTATCATTTTTATCTAAATTTTCTATTTCTTTTAAATCTTTTATTAAACTATCTATATTTTCAATTTTAAATACTAAACCATACAATTCTATTTCTATAATTTTATCAGTATCTTCATATCCGAAACTTAATCTCTTATTTTCCATTTTTAAATCCTTTCTATTATAATAACTATATTTAATATCTACCTATTTTTTATGCATTCTCTGTAAATGTTTTTGTTGATGTGTTGAATGTTCCATATATAAAGTCTCCACCTTTTAAAGCTCCTGTTATTTGTTTTTGTTCTCCTGCAGCACCATTACATTCTGTTATATTGCAAGATTGTACTATTTTTCTTGCTTTATACGTATTATCTTGTCCTGTAACTGGCTCCCATAGATTTACTATGTAGTGCGGTATATTTAAATCTGCTCCTGTTTTTCTTTCATAAAATAACATGTACATATGTTCAAAGACTTTATCTCCTTTAACCATATCCATTGTTATTGGAAATTCATTTCCAAATCCTGTTATTTTTGTATTTTTTGATTTTTGATGTATATATTGTTTATCGCTTTCTGTTGGGTTTGCACTTTCTGTCATTTCAGTAATTACCCCACCTAATACTACCTCGTTATTAATTCCGAAGTAATGTGCTTCATCATAAGTCATTACATCTCTTAATTCTTGTTGTGTTGTTGTATTTTCTACATTCTCTGACATATTAAATTCCTCCTTTTATATTAAAAAAAAGCTGTAAATAATATGTACTTATTTCACCCTTTTCACTGGTTTCATAAGTTACAGCATTAGCACAGCTTACTTTTTCTACTTTCATATTTTTTAATTTTGGATAATCATTAGAAATATTCTTTTGATGTATCCAGTTGCTTAAATCATCTAACCATTCAAGATTATCTAATCTTTGCAAGTCATCTTCACTACTTGATTTTAATAGCAATACATATTGATATTGTCTATACCAACCTTTATCAGTAACATACTTTAAAGGTAATTCTTCTACACCACTTCTTTGTAAAGCAATAGTTTCTATTTCATCAGGTAATTCCTCTGTATGTATCATTTCTGCTATTTCTTTTATTTTTGGATATTTTAATAACCAATCGTTTATACATTTATCCATTATCTAACCTCCTAGCATAGTTTGCTGTTTGAGATAAAATCCTATCTCTTTTATCTGCTTTCATTCTTTCAAAAGGGTGTTTTCCTCTTAATCGCTCACTATGATAAGTTAAATTTCTATTAGTAACTACTTTTCTTTCCCCTCTTCTAGCCCATGGACTATTACTTTTCACACCTATCATTACTTTTCCTTCTGCTTGAAATCTAGCATAAGGTACATTTATTATTACTCTTCCACTTCCATATTTTGAAGCAATTGGAATAGATTTTTCTTGTACTCCACTTTTACGTGATACATATTTTTGTAAATTTTCTGCTACAGTCTTATCAAGAAACGCTTGTACTTTTCCTCTTTCTTCCAGTCCTAAACTTCTATATATTGTTTGAAGTGATTTTGTTTTAATTATAAAAGCCATTATATACACCCCAACTTTACATGATTTAGTTCATTTAGTTCTTTATCATTAAAGATAAAATTATCAATAGATGTTACTTTATGAACATTATCTTTACCATATTTTTTACTTAACTCAGTTATTGGTGTATTATTTTCTATTACATCTTCTACTTCTTTATTTACAATTACATCTTCTTTATTAACAAACCATGTTGAATTATATCCCTCAATATCAAAAATTCTTATAAGAGCATTTTCAGTTGAATTTGACCCATTTCTATTATGGTTTATTACTGATGTATTTCTATAACTAGCATCTTTCACATATCTATCCCATTCTTTTTC
>CANTHA010000129.1 GCA_947653375.1 uncultured Clostridium sp.
TATGCTACAAGTGGTAATTGGAGTAATATAGGAACAAATAGATGGGTAAGTTCTAATTTTTTAAGTGATTATACTTCTACAAGTACGCAAACACAAAATTCAATAGGAATAACAAAGAAATTAACTAGAGCAAGTATCTTATATAGCAACAGTAATTTAACAGGAATACAGTATAATTACAAAAAAAATACAACTGTAACAATATTACAAAGTATATCTAGTACAGTAGATAAAGTAAGAGTAAATGCAACTGGAAGAATAGCTTATATTAATAACAGTAATTATACTAGTATAACAGTTGGTAAATCTAAAAGTACAGTGGGTCAATATAAAAGATTAAAAACAGCAATGGTACTTTATTCAAATTCAAATTTAACAGGAACTAAATATAATTATTTAGCACTAACACAAGTTAAAGTAATAAAAAATATATCTTTAAATATAGACTACGTTTATATAGTTAAAACAGGAAGATATGCATATGTAAATGCTAATAAGTACAAATAAAAAGATGAGGTATATTGATTAATTTCAGTCTACTTCCTTTTTATTTAAGCAGAAATTTATTGTTTTTCTTTTAAACATATAATAGATTCTGTATCATCACAATGATGGAATTTTACTATACCATATTTAATATAAAAATTTTGAAAATTTAAATTAGAATTAAAATTCAAAGTCATTCTTTTATATTCATGTTTTTTCAAGTCAAGAAGAATAATTTTTATAAAAATAGGTATACTATAAAAAAACAAAAAAGTGTTTGTTTATAGGTTGACAGATTCGCATAATTATCATATAATATTACAATAAAATTAAATATATATTACAGTCATATTAAAATTATTGACATAAAGAAATAAAAAAAGTATATAAATAGTAAGGAGGAATTAATATGTTTAGTGCAATGGATATAGCAATATGGTTTCTTTTAAAAAATAATGCAGAAGTACTAGAACATGAAGCAACCAATGATGACTATGAAGTATACGAAGGAATAACACATTTAAAATTACAAAAGTTACTATATTATGCTCAAGGGGTATTTGTAGCAATAACTGGAAACAGATTATTTAATGAAGATATTGAAGTATGGCAACATGGACCAGTGGTAGCAGAAGTATATGATGAATTTAAAAAATTTGGAAGAGATAATATAGCGATAAAAATGAGTGAAAGAAGACAAGATATAATAAGGAATATAGAAAATAACAGAGAAGTATCTGAAATATTAAATATGGTATATGATAATTTTGCTATTTATACTGCTTGGCAATTAAGAGAGATGTCACATGTAAAAAATGGTCCTTGGGATAAAGCTGTTTCAGAAGGTAAAACAATAATAAATATTGAAGACATCAGAAGATATTTTGAGAGTGAAATAGTAACAGATGAATAAAAGCAAAAAGAAAATTAAAAACAATAAGATAAAAGTAGAAAAAACATGTACCAATTGTTTTCAACCAAAATATTTTAAATTCAATTTTTCTTTTATAAATTATGAAGAAGGATTAGATGATAAAGATAAAATACAATTATATGAAAGATTAAAACAAATATCATCAGAACCATATATTATTGTAAGTAATTGGAATAAGAAAATAGGATTTGAAAATGTTAATGTAGATATCAAGAAAGAAATAAATTCTAATTTTTTTGATGGACATAGATATTTTGATGGTAAATATACAATATTAAGACTATATCCTAATAACAATCCAACAGATGGAAGAATAATAGGAAAGTTAATAAATAAAGTATTTTATATATTTTTTATCGATGCAAAAGGGAAACTATATAAACATTAAAAAAGAGAACTAACAATAATTTATCTTTTCAACAAATACAAAATCATACTTTTTATAAACAATCAAAATTTTAGCTAGAATAGATTAAGTTTTATTCTAGCTCTTTTTTGCGTTTAAACTATGTATTTAATAAATAAATTAAATATTTTATAAACAGTCTTAAAAGTACAATTAATAGTAAATTTCGACATCATATAACAATTTTTGTATAAGTAATAAATAAAATTCACGGTATTAGTTCATACAAATATTAATAACTATATGATAAAGTAATGTTTATTATAAACAAAAGAAAAAAGTGAGATGATACAAATGTTATTTTATTTTCAAAGATTAAGAGATAGGTTATATAAATCAATAAGAAAAAATGGTATTAATTCAGAAATAACAAAGAAAATAAGTAAAAGGTTTGATGAAACTTTAAATTTATATTATAAAAAAGAAAGGCAATATAACAAAGATAATATAATATATGTAAAATATATAGAATCGATAAATGAATTAGGAAAGATAAATAAACTATTTTCAAAATTTCCATCAATAGAGGAATGGAATAAATATGCAAAAGAGAAAGAATTATTAAGTTCAGAGAGTGTGAAATATATAAGTGGAAGTAATTGGCACTATTTAAGAAATAGGATAAAAATAGAAAAGTAAAAAAAAATTAAAAAAATTTTTTAAAAAAGTTTGTAGTATTTTCAGTACTTACAGACTTTTTTTGTCGAAAACGGGTTTTGTTTTTTATTTTATCATATAGTATAATACATAAGAAGAGATAGCTCGACCCTGTAAATCCTGCTATCTCTTAACAAAAACCACACTCAAAGAGTATGTAATATAAGTATAACTTCTTTGAGTGTAAAAGTCAAATTTTATATGAAAGAAGGAATATATTTATGAAAAATTTAGAAATTGAAAGAAAACACAAAGAAAATGAAGAAAAAGTATTTACAAAAAGTAGGATTATAGATATAATAAACAAAGATTATAACCCTTTGAAAGTGAATTATAAGAATAAAATAATTTACGAAAGGGATGAATGCTATAATATGAAATATTTGATGTTAAAGGAATTTAAAAGAGATTTTAGTTTTAAAGAAAAATTATTTATACATATGTTTTCAAAAACTTTTATAAAAGTATATAAAAAAGGAATAGAAAAAGGATTTAATTCACATATATAAAAGTAATGCAGTAAGTAATGCAATAGCAAAATTTTTCTATATTTAAAAGTAATATATATAAAGTTGTGAATACTAAAAAAACAGTAATAGGGGTTGTTTATAATATACACAATATATCATAAAATGCTTTAAAATAGACCGCCTCGACCATTTTTTATAAAGCAAATAGCAAGATTACATACTTGCCATTTTTTATATTATATGAATTATTTAAAAATAGAGATTACGACAAATTTTGACAAGAGATAATAAAAAAGAATGATATACTCCTATTATAAAAATAAGAGGAGGAGTTAATATGGAATGTCCAAAATGTAAAAGGATAATAAAAAAATGAAAAAGAATGTAGTTATTGTAAATATGATTTAGTAAATAAACCGAAGATAGAAAGTGAATCATTAATAAAATTTAAAAATATTATTAAAGAAAAATCATCAATAATAGAAAGCATATTAATAGTTATAATATTTTTAATGATTATAACTATTATAAATATAAATGGACAAAAAAATACTATAAAAAACATATAACGAGTTTAAATCAAAATCAGAGAATACGTCAAAAGCATTACAGACAGAAATAAAAGAAAAAAATAGTAGGATAGCTCAGATAATGAAAAGAAAATAAATGAACTACAACAAGAAGAAAAGAAAATTAATGAAAATATAAAACTGCTAGAAGAAAAGCAAAATTCAAATAAATTTATCAGATGCTCAAAGTGAAGGATATAGAGCTTGTAGCAAATGTTATTAAAAAATAAATAAAAGAGAAATTTTGTATCTGTATGTAATTAACAATCACATACAGTAATATATTGATTTTACAATTAGTGTCAAGAAGTTTCGGAAAATAATCCAATGATATATAATTTGTTGGCTAA
>CANTHA010000130.1 GCA_947653375.1 uncultured Clostridium sp.
TTAATTGAATAAATAATAATGCTATTATTAATCCTGATATTAGTAGCATTACTAACATTCCTAATAAAAATGAATTTCTAGCTTTTCTTTGCATTGGATTTGTTGCCATGACAAATTCCTCCCTTAATTCTTATTTAACTATATTTTTCAACAAAATATCCATCTATTTTATTTTAACGCAAATAGTATTTAAAATCAATAAAACTAATATCTTGTAATTCAAACTTCATACTATTGTAATATTTTTGTAATATTGCCACTGGTTCCGGGTTTAATTGGCAATATTTATCAATATAAAAATAAAAAAGTAAATATATTATTTTGTATTATTGTGTAAGATATTAAGTGAGCGAATAGCGAGGGCGATTGGAGCAATCTACATATTTTATTTTGTTTTGTAGATTGCGACACACAATATGTACAAAATAATATATTTACTTTTTTTGATTTTTTTAAAATTTTATTGCCAATTAAACCCGGAACCATTGGCAAATTTTTTTCTAAAAATTTCCTGTTTATTTTTATTTATTTTTGCAAATGATAGTATTAGAAAAAGCAAAAAAGTTTTTTCTTATATGTAATATTACAGGAGGTGAAAAAACATGGCAAACAATACAAATAGAAAATTAGTTCCAGAAGCTATGTCTGCTTTAGATAAATTCAAATATGAAGTAGCTAGTGAAGTTGGTGTTAATTTAAAAGACGGATACAACGGAGATATTTCAGCTAAAGATGCTGGTAAAATCGGTGGACAAATGGTTAAGAAAATGATAGAACAAGCTGAAAGAAACATGAAATAGTTTATATTACTAAATAAACTTGCAGGAAATTAAGTTTTGTTTTTGTATATTCTTTTAGAATACATAAAGGCAGGATTTGATTTCCTGCCTTTCTATTTTATATAATAGGAAAGTAGACTTTCCTATTTGTTCTTAATTTAAGCTTCTGGCTCTACTAAACCATAATTTTTTCCATCTTTTAATTTATGTATAACATTTACTTTTCCTGTGTCTACATTTATAAATGTTAAAAAATTATGTGTTGGTTTTTCTTGTAATTGTAAAACAGCATCTTCTGGTGTAATTGGTTTTATTTCATAATATGATGTTTTTATTATTTCATTGTTTATTTCATCTACTTTTTCTGAATTAACACTAATGCTTTTTAATGATGCTTCTTTAATCATTTTTTCTTTTTTAGTTTTAGATTTTCTAATTTGACCTTCCAATATATCAATATCTTTATCTATAGATGCATACATATCTTTGTTTTCTGTTACTGCTCTATATTTTTCTCCATTTGCAATTATATAAATTTCTGCAATGTGTTCATTTTTTTCTGTTTTCAAAGTAACTTCAGCTTCTGATTCTTCAAAATATTTATCTATTCTGTCTAGTTTCCTTTCAATATAATCATTAATTGCTTCTGTTATTTTTAGTTCCTTTCCTGTTATTTTTATTTTCATAAAAATCGCTCCCTTCTTTTTTATGTTTTTATGTTGTAATGTTATTATATATTTTATTTTATTTTTTTTCAACTATTATTTTATTTTAAAATATTTCTTCCATCTTATATTCTCTTTCTAACTTTTCGTTGAAATAAATTTTTGTTATTAATTTAAATTCTTCTAGTGACTCTTCTTTTATATTAAATGAATATAGTTTCTTAGCAGGAGCCATAATCGTATACTTTATAGCATTTTTTGTATTTTCATTAATTGATATACATGATGTATCACTATTACTACACCTTTCACACTTAAATCCATTTTCTTTTATACTGAAATATTTTAACTTTTCCTTTTCTTGACAATTTGTACAATTTGTAATATTTGGTTCAAATCCCAATAAGCATAATAAACGTAACTTAAAAATACTTAATACTAAATCTAAATTTTTATCTGTTTCAGAAATTATATAAAGAGTATTTAACAATAATTGAAGAATCTTATAACAATTCTGATTTTCATTAGTTACATCTTGAACTATTTTATTAATATGTACAGCATATTTTAATTTTTCTAAATCTGTTCTTATATTATAAAAAACTTCAATAGTTTCTACCGAATTTATGTGATATGTATTTGCTCCTTTATACATCATATATTCTCCAAAACAAAACATCTGAGTACCAGCTAAAAGAGCACTTTTCGGTCTTCGTGCTCCTTTAGCTACACAAGATATTTTTCCGAACACCTGGTGTTAGCATTGTCAACATTTTATCAAAATCACCTAGATTACTTTCAGATAATATAATTCCATTCATTTTTACATTTGACATTTCGTTTAATCCACCTTTTGATTTTTGTTATCACTAGTTTTATCATTTTGTTTTATATTTGTTTCTATATTTTCTATTTGTTTTAATTCTAAAAATGTATTTATATCTCCAGTATTTTTAAAGGTATCCCATGCAATTTTTTTTATCATAAGCTCACTCCTTTTTAAAGTTTTACTTTAATTTTATCTTTTGCAAATTTTACAATTTTATACATATATATTGTTTATAAATTTTATTTTAGTTTAAATTGTTTAACAATAGAATCATTTTCTTGCCAATCTTCTTTAACTTTTACCCATGTTTTCAAATTTATTTTCACTCCAAAGTTTTTTTCTAAGTCAATTCTTGCAGCTCTTCCTATTCTTTTTAGCATTTCTCCATTTTTGCCTATTATTATTCCTTTATGTGAATTTCTCAAACAATATATATTTGCAATAATATCAAATATTTCTTCACCTTTTTTATTTTTTCTTGATTGCATTTTTTCAATCTCAACATATATTCCATGTGGTACTTCATCTTGTAATAATTTTAATGCTTTTTCTCTAATTGTTTCTTCTGATAATTGTCTTAAGGTTTGATCTGTATATTCTTCTATATCATAATATGCAGGCCCTTCTTTAATGTTCTTTTCTATTTCATCTAATATTATATCTTTATATTTTAAATTTGTAGCTTCTATTGGAATAATAGCTTCAAAATCATATTCTTTTCTATATATTTCTATTAATTTTAATAACTTTTCTCTTTTTATTAAATCAATTTTATTTATTAACAAAATTGTTTTTCTTTTAGTTTCTTTTATCTTTTCTAATATTATTCTATCACCTTTCCCTATGTCTTCACTTGTTGCTTCTATAACAAATAAAATAATATCAGCATCAGCTATACTTGTAAATGACGTTTGTATCATTGTTTCATTTAACTTAGTTTTTGGTTTATGAATTCCTGGTGTATCTATAAAAATAATTTGACATTTTTTTCTATTTGCAATACCCCTTATTGCTGTCCTTGTCGTTTGTACTTTATTTGCAATTGCAGCAACTTTTTCTCCAACTAATAAGTTTAATATTGTTGATTTTCCTACATTTGTTCTTCCTATTAATGTTACAAATCCTGATTTGAATTCTGACATATTTTACCTCTTTCATTATTACTCATATTATTTTATATATCTATTATACACTATTTTTTTGCTAAATTTGTAGAATTTAAAAAAATTTATAATTTTTTTTAAATTTTGCCACTGGTTCCAGGTTTGATTGGCAAAATTAAATTTTTTTATATGATTAATGAAACCATTAAACAGTACTGTTTCGCTACATATTTTCATTTCGTATGGACTAATAATCTTTAAAACCTAAATTAATCATACCTAAATGTGATTAGTGTAAAATAATTTCGGGGGAATTATAAAATAAAAAATAAGATACTCCCAA
>CANTHA010000131.1 GCA_947653375.1 uncultured Clostridium sp.
AGAAATGGAAAGGTAGATGTTTATGTTTAATAATTTAGGAATAGTTAAAGAAGCTATAAGTAATAATGAACTGAAAGTATTAAGTATTAATAGAAAAGAAGAATTTATATTGAAAGCTTCAAATGAATATGTTTCATCAATAAAATCAGAATTAAATGACGAAGAAGGAGAAACTATTATAGTAGAATTTGATTTGAAAAATAAAATTATAAATGAAAATATATTTTAACACCAGGTAAAATCCTGGTGTTTTATTATTGATTTTTTTGGGGAGGATAATTTGAAAATGAAGAAATCATACAGTAAAAAATCAAAAGAAGATAAAGAAAAGGAAATTAATAATCTTTTAGAAAAAGCTAATATAGAAATAGAAAATTGTTTTACAAGTCCAGAGCAATTAAAAGAATTTGCTAGTTATATGGGAAAATTCTATAATTACTCTTTACGAAATACTATTTTAATTAAAAGGCAATTTAAAGGAGCATTAGCAGTTGGTTCATATGCTTTTTGGAAAGAAAAAGGCTATACAGTTAATAAAGGAGAAAAAGGAATTAAAATATTAGTTCCTACTAGATTAAGTGATTATTTTATTAATTTAAAAGGTGAAGAAGTTAAGATAAATAAAGCAAACTTAGATGAAAAAGCATTAATAGAGCAAGGGAAAATTGAAGTAAAAAAAGGCAAGTTAGTTTTCAACCAAGGATATGTTTTTGACATTAGTCAAACAAATGCTAAGGGAGAAGATTTACCAAAAATATTTCCAAACAAATGGCTAGATGGAGAAGTTAAAAATTATGATTTAATGTATAGTGCTATGAGAAATATAGCTAATAACATAGGAGTTAAAATTATTGAGCCTAAAAGTGAATTGGGAGTAGCAAAGGGAGTTAGTTATACATTAACAAAAGAAGTTGCTTTAAATCCTAGAAATACTCAATTACAAAATGTAAAAACATTATTACATGAGTTAACTCATGCAAAATTACATACTATTGAAAAAAGAAATAATTACAGTATAAATGAAAGAGAATTTCAAGCAGAATTAGTAGCATATACAGTATGCAATTATTTTGGATTAGATACAGCAGAATATTCTTTTAGATATATAAAACAATGGACTAAGAATACTGAATTAAATAATAAGGAAAAATTAATAAACGAAGTAAGAGAAACGGTAAAAGAATATATTGAAGTTATAGAAAAAACATTAATTAATGAAAATATAGTAGAAAAGGAAATAAGAGATGAGAAATTAAAAAAATTTTTAGGAAGAGATAGAGTTGTTATAAATGAAATTACTAGAGATAAGATGGAGAATATAATAAATAGAAATAATTCAACTATATTTTTAGAAAATGAACAAGAGTTAACTATAAAAAATGAAGTAGTAGCAATGAAAGGGAGAAATAATAAATATGTGGATGTATATTGGGGTACAGAATATAAATTAGAAAATCTTATATACATTGATGATAATAAAAATTTATATAAAATCAAAAAAATAGAAAATGATAAATCACAAGTTTTTAATAAATTAGAAGAACTTAAAATTGGTGAAGTTAGAATATTGATGAGTGAAAGTCCTGCATTTAAGGAAAATCAAATATTACATTTTATAAAAGCAAATGAAATTTTAGAGTATCAAGAAAAGAGAATTGAAAGATTAAAAAGAGAATATAACAAAGAAAATAAATACTATCCTTATGAAAAAGTAAAAGGAGAAGTTAAAATTTCAGATAAAGAAATTTTAAAATTTAGGTTTGATATAGGTGATGGGGAGTTTAGAAATTTAATACATTATTTAGAAAAACACTTCCCTACAAAATTTAGAGAAAGTGAATTTTTATATGAGCAATTAATAGATGAAAATAGGAAACTGCTTAGATTATCTGAAATAAAAATTAAAAATACAAGAGAAGTAGATGAGAATAATTATTTTAAAGAACCGTTTATTGCAATTAATATGGCTGAAGGGAATAAATTTAAAAAAGACGCAGTTATAGACTTTAGAGAAGCAAATAAAATATTCAAAAAAGAAGAAGAGAATGTAAAAAAACTTAAAGAAGAATATAGTGAGAAAGGAGAATATTATCCTAATTTTAAAGTAAGATTTGACCTTCATATTTCTCCAAATTGGTCAATTGATCTTAGGTATGATATAGGAGATGGTTTTGCAAAAGATTTAATTGATTTTTGCAACAAGGAACTTCGTAATAGTAAATTTCTTGAAAATATAAATGCTTTAAAAGCAAGTGAAATAGAAAAGGATAAATTAGATATGATAGACGAAAATAAAGAAAAGGAAATTAGGAAAAAAATAAGAGAGCATGAAGAGTGGATTAATACTAATGGATTAAAAGGAAAGCAACTTAATTTAGAAAATGAAAATTTAAGTGGAATGAAAATATTAAATGCAGATTTAAGAAATTCAAATTTAAAAAATGCAGATATAACAGAATGTATTATATTTGCAGATTTAAGGGGGGCAGATTTAAGGGGAGCTAAAATAAATAACACTAAATGGACAGGATCACAAATAGGAAAAATTACAATTGAAGCTAACAAATTAAACTTAATAAATTATCAGTTAGAACAAGAAGGTTGCAAACATATTGAGGCAATGAAAACTCTTAAAACTAATAAAAAAGAAAAAGAACTTGAAAGATAATATATTAGGATGGGAAAGATGGAACATATAAAAGATTTATTAAATTTTAATACTAATAAAAAATATAAAATAATAATAATAGTTTTAGTTATAATAATTATTTTTATGCAAACTGGTTTATCTATGACGAATAAAAAAATAAGAATTTTAAGTGAAAATACAAAAAAATTAAATGAGAAAATAAAAGATTATCAAACAGCATCTATTAATAATGAAGTTAATAATATAGATGATTTGATAACTTCTAAAACAGAAGAAAGAGAAGAAGTAGGAGAAGCTAAAAGTGATTTTTTAAATAAAAAAGATATATTAATAGATAAATTCAAAGAAATTGGGAGTTTAGAAAATAAAATTTATAATGAAAATATTATAGAAGGAAAAAAACATCTTATTTTTGAAAGTATTAATTTAGAAATGACTGATAATCAAATTACATCTGCTTTTAAAAATATTACATCTGAAGAGTTTAATATTGAAATTAAAGAGAATAAATTAGCTGAAAGTAAATTTTTTAAAATATATTTAATTGAAAAAAATTAAAATCTGTGGTGAGCCTATGACAAATTTAGGAGTAAAATTTTCTAAAGAAGATGTTTTTTCATTCAATAGTGAGATTAAAGAACTAATTAGTTTGCTGAATGGAACAACATTATATTGTAAAGATGAATTTAAATTAAAGCAAATTTCAAAGCAAATAATTAAATTAGAGCAGTTGTCTAATAAATTCGAGCCAACACTATATGATGAGTATTCATTAAAAGTTAAATATGCTTATAAAAAGATGATTAAATTAAAAGGAGAATATGAAAGAGTAATTAGAGAAAAATGTTTTAATGAAACTATTGAAGAATATAAAAACAATTATTATAATTCCTATAATGAATATATAAAACTTAAAGCATATAGAGATAAATTAAAGGAAGCACTAAGTAAATAAATTATATAAAGATTATATTAAAAGTATCATTTACTTATAAATTATTAAGCAAAAAAAGCAAGAGAATTATTGAAAGATGGATTTACCTTAATTGAT
>CANTHA010000132.1 GCA_947653375.1 uncultured Clostridium sp.
ATTCCTCCTCTATATTTTTTATTTCCTCATTTTTTATCATTGCTTTTGCTGTTGCTTCCTCTTCTCCAAAGAATTTAACTCTATATTCCCATTCTTGTCTTATTCCCTGTGCTATATCTTGTCTAAATTCTTGTTTTGCTGTTTCTGTATCTACCATAAATCCATCTTTGTCTACAACTTTTACTATACACTCTTCTGTAACAGCTTCTTTGAATAGTATCCTTCCTAGTAGTAAAATACCCTTACATATTCCACTAATAAATTCATCTACATTCTTACGATGCTTATTTGCATTTACAATTAAATCTTGTCTATCTCCTATATATTGAGTAGCTGTCACAATTGAACTTCCATTAAATTCATAATATTTAGTACCTAATCCACATTTAAAACTAAGCATATTTAATGCAAACTGTATTCCTTCTTTATCTTCTTCTACTCGCAATTCTGGATTGTATTCTGTTATTGCTGGGTTTAGTTTTAAGTTTTCCATTTCATCGCCATATGTTCTCCATTGTTGTCTTGTAATATCATCTGGATACAACTCAATTTGCTCTTCTATGATATTACCTTTTCCGTCTTTTTTTTGTACTATTTTGGTATCTACTATTTTTTTGTTATAAAATACTTTTTTTCCACCTAAATAAAAGTCCATTACAAAATTATTATAAGTAATATCACAAGTTTTTAATTGATCAATTGCTGTCCCATATGCACTAAACCCCAATCCGTTTATGTTGTTATAAGTTGTATCTAATGGATTTGCTATTGCTGGTTTTAAGATACTAAATAAAGGTACACTAGAATTAATGCTATAATTTTTAGCTATTCCTTCTTTTTCTATTTCATTTCCATTTTCATCTAAATATATGTTACATATATTATATATTTCTTTTTCTAATTTCTTACTATAGTCTAATTTATGTATTTCAATGTAGTATTGCTTTTTGTCTTTTACGATATTCTCACTTACAATTGCCACATCTATTATTTTCCCATGCTCTACTCGAAGAGGAATAATCTGATTAGCTCCTACGTATATTATATCTAGTTTAGTTCTGTTATCTGCTGATAAATTATTTTGATTATCTATTTTAGCATGTTTTACTCTTAAAATAGAACCTGCTGTTCCCATTGCCATTGCTTTCTCTATCGCTTCTGGTAAATCATCATACACTTTTAAGAGCTTTAATTGATTGTCTAAATACTCATTGTTTGCCTTTGTTTTAGTTTTCGTATCTGTTTGTGTTGTTATCTCGTCTCTTTCTGTAAAAAGAATACTTGCCCAATCTTCTGCTATTCTCTTTGCCATACCTAGATTGTATAATTTTCTTTCTTTTCCACTTTGATCATGGTATTTGTGGAAATCTACTTCGTTTTTCCACCAACTCTCCCATAATTCTATCCAGTTATAATAATCTGTTGAAACTGTTTCATATCCCTGTTCTTTTAAATATTCTAAAACTATTTTATTCATTTATGCTACCTTTCCCAAATAATAAGATATTTGTTCAAACCAAAATTCAAACGAATAATTAAAGCTATCTAAACTGTCTATATCTGATGTTTCTCCGTCATCTATCCATCTATCATTTTTTGCTTTATCATCATATAGTGCTGTTTGCAATGCTTCTATTATTGTTTTTGTTTCGCCTTCTATAAAACTTAATTTGTCTAAATTCAATAGTCTAATCCATAATTCAATTCTGTTTTTAATTTCTATCTTAATGCTATCTTGAACTTTAATGTTTAATCCGTTTGCAATCAATTCTCCTTGCAATGAATTGTTTAAAACTTGTTCTGCACTATCTGCAAAAATAAAAGACACAGTTCCATATTTGTTCTGTATCTCTTTTATAAAATTTATAATCCACCTAAATACTTGTTTTGTATTTGTTCCTGTCGCTTTCATAGTATCAGATTTTAAACATTGTACTTTATTAAAACTTTTACTTATTTTTGTTGCAGTTATACTGTGTTTTGATTTATTTCCTCCCCAATCAATTCCTATGCTTATTATAGAATTTAATTGAACCTCATTAGTAATAAATCTAGTATAATCATTTGCAATTTGCTGAAATATTAATCCTTCTGCATCACACCATTGTCCTAATATTAATCTATTATAATATACTGTACCTTTGTATTCTTTACATAGATTTTCAATAAAATCTTTTGATAAAAATGAATTATCAAATATTGTATAATATTGTACATATACATCTAATCCTTTTTCTTCTATAACATCTAAAAAGTCTTTCTTTAACCAATGATTTTTATTTTCTGGGTTTAATGCTCCATCTAAACAAGAATATGGTTTGTCTAGTGATCCTTGTATCATTACAAATACTTCTTTATTCCATTTTGCTATTTCATCTCCATATGCATATTTTATAGATGTTCCCTGTATTTTGCTTACTTGACTTACTTTTTCTGTTCCTAAACAATATACTTCTTGATTAAATAATTTTACTATATTTTGTGAATTAACAAAACCTACTAAATCCTTTCCATATATTTCTCTTAATGGTTGTAATACATTTCTTTCAATAGTACCTTTTGAAACTCCAAATATTACATTTAATCCATCTAGTCCTTTTCTTTCAAGTAGTCTATTGGGTATTGTAAATAATATATCTAAATATGTTTTGCCACATCTTCTTGCTCCTATTTTTAAATTGTATCTATGAGTAGCATTTCTTATAAACTCTTTTTGTTTATCTGTTATTATCATTTTCTGCTTCCTCTTTAATTTTATTTAATAGTTGTTGTACTTTTGTTATTTCTTTATTATTACTTTCAGTATTTTCCCTCTTATTTCTCCAATGTTTAGGTTTTCTATTATTCAGCCAATATATTTGTGCTGTTACATTTCCTTCTAGTGCGTTTTTTAGCAATGCGTTTTCTACCTCATAATCAACAATTTCTTTTCCTTTTTTTAAGGCGTCGGCAAACTCGGAGTATTTGTTTTGATATTTATATAATGTATCTGGATTTATTCCTAATTTTCTTGCTATTTGTTCATTTGTTAATCCCTCTCTAGCCCAACCTTCAACTAATATTAATTTATCTTTCACCTGTTCCCACTTTGATTTTGCCATTTTACCACCTACTTACTATTTGCCTTTTTTAGATGTTATAGCTTTTCCTTCTTCTACAAACCCTTTAGTTTTTAATTCATTATATCTTTCATCTTCTGCTTTGAACTTTGTTCTTCCATTTGCCTCATAATGTTTTAAATTATTATTTTTATCATTAAAACTTTTTAATACTTTTCCTTCTAACATAACATTTCCTCCTTTAATTTATTAAACATTTATTTTTAACTAGATAAGCACATCTTACTATTTGCCTTTTTTAGATGTTATAGCTTTTCCTTCTTCTACAAACCCTTTAGTTTTTAATTCATTATATCTTTCATCTTCTGCTTTGAACTTTGTTCTTCCATTTGCCTCATAATGTTTTAAATTATTATTTTTATCATTAAAACTTTTTAATACTTTTCCTTCTAACATAACATTTCCTCCTTTAATTTATTAAACATTTATTTTTAACTAGATAAGCACATCTTACTATTTGCTTATCTAAATCAATAACTTCTAAAAAAGAACAGTTTTGACACTGTTCGCTTAATTGTTTATTTATT
>CANTHA010000133.1 GCA_947653375.1 uncultured Clostridium sp.
ACATTAACTCCTTTTGTTGAAAAGTCTCTTGCTGATTTTTGTGTTCCATCTCCACCTAATGTAAATATACAATCAAATCCAAAATCTTTTATATTTTGAATAGCTTGTTCTGACATATCTTTGTATTCTGTTTCTCCATTTTCATTAGTTACCTTATAATGAAATAGATTAGAATTTGTTGATGAACCAATTATTGATCCACCTTTTGGCAAAATACCAATTGCTTCTCCATGTGATGATGTTGTTAATTTTTCAAAATCTTTTTTTAACAACCCATTGTATCCATCCATAATTCCATAACATTCAACATCATGATTTTCAGCTGTTTTTACTATAGCTCTAATAACTGCGTTAAACCCAGATACATCTCCTCCATTAGCTAGTATTCCTACTTTTTTTATCATAAAAAATCCTCCTATTAAGTATTGGTTCTTGTATTATTATATCAATAATACAAAATTTTACAACACTTTTAGAAAGATTTTTAAATTTATTATTAAATATTCAGATGTAGCACTTATATTTCGCAAATATGGTTGCGATTAACATTTGATTAATTTAGTTCTTCTTTTAAAAAAGCTTCTAAATGTTCTTCATTTAAATTTTTTAATTTTTCCCTTCTTTCTTCGACATAATCTCCCTCACCATCACTATACATTTGTATAAATTTTATCATACCTATTGTTCCTAATTTTTCTCTTAAAGCTTTAAGACCTTCTTGTCTAATTTTCTCTAAATCTTTAACTGTTACTGCCATTTATATCACCTCCATTATAATAACTCTGCTTGTATATGTAAAAGTTTATATATTTTTTATGATGTAACAATTCGCGGAACAAACAAGATTATAGTCTGTTATGTAACTACAGACTATAATCTTGTTGGGAGTCACGAATAATAAAATGAAATATTAAGATTTACTTATTTGAAATATGTATATTTTCTATTTTTGTATTCATTTCTCTTGAAATAATATTTTGAATTTGAGCAACTTGTTCTTTTTGTAATTCAGGTGTTCCAATTATAACACTTACACTCTCACCATTTACAAAAACAACACTATCATCAAATCCTTTAGTTCTTATCAAATTTTCACAAATCATAATTTTATTTTTAGTATCATTTACTTTTGTAATTTCTTGAGTTGCAGTTTGTTTTTGAGTTTCCATTGCATTACTACTATTTATTACTTTTTCATATGATTCTATTATTTGCGAATACATTGTATCTCTATCTAATTTAGATTTAGTAAAATAATCATTAGAACCAGTAACACTTGTCTCCATTGATGTTTCTTCCTTATTTTTTGAATCATCAATTATATTTGTATTGGTATTATCTGTAACTTCATTTGTTTGTGAATCTTCAACAACATCATTACTATTAACAAGTGTTGCATCACCAATATCTGCTATTTGAGTATCATCTCTTGACTCAATTTTCATACTAGTTTCAACCGAATTATTACTATTTTGAGAACTAAAATTCAAATATCCTGCTGCCATTAGCATAAATGCTATAACATAAATAATAATTTGATTTTTCTTAAATAACTTCATAGACCCTTCCTCCTAATTCATTTCAAAAACTTGTATTTTGTGTGTTGCTAAACCTGTAATAGCTTCTACAGCCTGTATTATATTACTTTTAATATTTACATTATTAGCACCTTTTGCTGTTATAATTGCACCTTCAATTTTAGGTTGCACAATTTTTTGTGTAATTGGAACTTTTTCTCCACTTTCTTCTTTATAAATAATATCTTTTTGAGAATCTGTCTCTTGTATTTTTCTTGTTCCTCCAGATGTATCACTTTCTTCTGTGCTACTTACTTTTGAATTTTCATTATACATTGCAATTACTTCACTAGATTCAGAGTAATTTAAGCAAACTTTTACTTTTCCTACTCCTTGTATTTGGGAAAGTATTTCTTCTAGTTTTGTTTCTAATTGATTAACTCCTATAGTTTCTAATGATACATTTTCATTAGAAACATCTTCAGTAGAAGCTAATTTTTTAGAAGTTGAATTAGTATTTTCTTGTTTTGTAACTGATTTATTTCCATTCCAAATTATATTAATTATAATTATTGTTATAATTAATAAAACAACAAAAAATACTAAATTTTCAATTTTTCTCTTATTATTACCATTTGAACTAATTTGTTGTTTACTAATTAACTTTTTTAATTTATCTCCAAACATTTTTCATTCACCCCATATTCTTCAATTAAAAATTTCTTTATATTTTGAATGTCAGATTTTGATACTTCATTTTTATTCTGATCTTTTTTTGAATTATTGTTTACAGTTGTATTTACAGTTTTGATTTTTTGTATTTCTGTAACAATTTTATTTTCTGTTTTCTCTTCTTTATTATCTTGTTTACTACTTTCAGATTTTTTAATAGATAGTTTTATTTTATTTATTTTTGTTTCTTCTTCTTTGTCTGATATTTTTGCATCAACTTTGCATTTATTTACCTCATAACCTTTTTCAGATACCTTTTTACTAATATCTTTTTCTAATTGTTCTATGTATAATTCTTCAATTCTATTATCCATTGAAGTTTGATTAATTTCAGTAGTATTTGAATATTTTTCTACATAATTTTCAAAATCTATATTATTTAAACTTACTACATTTTTTTCTTGTATAAATGGAGAAATAGTACAAAACAATATGTATATTCCCATTACAACTCTAATATATTTTTTCATTTTATTATCTGGCAAGAGCATTTCTAAAATAGAAACAACAATTATTGCAATTCCTAATCCTTTTGCCCATGAGCTTAAAAAATTTATCATTTGTTTTCCCCTTTATCGATACATCATTCCGGCTATTAGATATTTTTAAAACAAGTGTAGTACCTATAATTATCATAAAAGACAATGAACATAGTATTGCTAGAAATATTTTAAAAATATCGCCTATTTCTTCTAATAAACTTACTATCTTCTTGTCTGAAACTGTTGCTGAAACTGTTGCTAATAATTTATAACTAATTGTCAGCACTGCTAATTTTATAATTGGCATAATGCAAATTCCTATAACTATAATTATCCCTACAAAACCTACTGCATTTTTTAAGACAATACCACAGCCAAGTACTGTATCTACTGCATCTCCTAATATTTTTCCTACTACAGGTATAGCTGAACTAACTATTGCTTTTGTAGTTTTTGCTGTAATACCATCAACACTACTAGACATAGTTCCTTCTAATGAAATAATTCCTACAAATACAGTTAAAATTATACCTAAAAACCATACAATTCCTGATCTTAAAAATTTTGATAATTTATCTATTTGTATCTTATCTGATATTTTTGATAATATTGTTAGGCTTACTGCTATTAAAATAAATGGAATGATAATACTTTGTATTATATTTCCTATAAAATTAATCATAAATAAAATTATTGGTTCTATAATACTACTTGCAGCAATACTACCTGTGTACATCATAAGTGTTATAAGGAGAGGAATTAACATATTCATAAATGCTACTAAATTAATACATGTATCTTGTACCATTTTTATAATATCTGAAAAGTTTGTCATTATTATTGTAATTATTAATATATAT
>CANTHA010000134.1 GCA_947653375.1 uncultured Clostridium sp.
CCAATTAATACGTGTTTTTTTATTAGAGCAAATCTTTCGTGCTTTTAAAATTTCTAATAATGAAACTTACCATAGATAAATTTAATCTAAAATAGATTTTTCAAATTTTTTTGATAAAATATAAATCATTATTTCTTTTACAATTATAAAAATTATTATGAATATAAATAATTTAAAATACATATTATGCCCTTTCTAATTAGTTTTTTACATTATAATATTAACATAACAAATTGTCAATAACTATTAACATTTAAGTTTCGATTTTTCAAAATGATTAGTTTATACAAAAGTTATTAATAAATCATCTGGCAAACAATAACACTTACTATCATTCCAACTAAATCTCCTATTAATGCTGCTAATAATATATATCTTGTCTTTTTAACTTTTATACAACTAGTATAAATTGCTATTGTATACAATGTAGTTTCTGTTGAACCCATTATTGTAGATGCCATTAACCCTAATTTTGAATCTACGCCATAATTTTTCATAATATCAGTAGCAATTGCAATTGAACTACTACCTGAAATAGGTCTAAGCATAGCAAGTGGCATAAGTTCACTTGGAAAATTAATAAATTTTAACATCGGAGAAATAATATATATAATTTTTTCTAAAATTCCAGAACTCCTCAAAGCTCCAATTGCTACAAATAATCCTATTAATGTTGGAAATATACTAATAGTTATTCCCATTCCTTCTTTTGCTCCTTCTAAAAAGGTATCAAAAACTTTATTCTTATCTTTTAATCCATATAAAACAATTGTTAAAATTATTATTGGCATTGCTAAATTAGAAATAAAATTAACTATTTTCACTTATCTTTCTCCTTTTTTGTAAATTTAATTAAAATCTTAGTTGAAATTACTGCACTAATTGCTGCACAAATTGTCGCAATCCAAACAGGAAAGACAATTGAAGTTGGATTATTTGATTCAAGAGAATTTCTAATTGCTATAACAGTAGTTGGTATAATTTGAATTGAAGCTGTATTTATAACTATAAACATCATCATAGAATTAGATAATACTTCTTTGTTTGAATTTTCTTCTTGCATTGACTTCATAGCTTTTAATCCTAAAGGAGTTGCTGCATTTCCAAGTCCTAAAATATTTGCAATCATATTCATAGAAATTTGTTTTTGTATTTTCTTATTATTTTTCAATTCAGGAAACAAAAATTGAATTATTGGTTTTAATATATTTGATAATTTATTAATCATATTTGTTTCACTTGCTATTTTCATTATTCCATTCCATAAACAAATTGTGCCAAGTAAACTTAAACATAATTGTATTACACTTTCTGTACTTTCAAAAATTGAAGAATTTAAACTTTCTAAATTCCCAAAAAAAATAGCATAAGAAAATGATATTATTATAAAAAATGGCCAAACTATATTTAACAAATAAATCACCTAAATAATTTTATTCTAAACTACTTTTTTTATTACAATATAATTGACCTACTTTTTCATTTATGGTATATTAGGAAATATAGGGATTGTAAAATAAAACTTTTAAGGAGGATTAACATGAAATCAACTGGAATTATTAGAAGAGTAGACGAGCTTGGCAGAGTAGTAATACCAATTGAGCTAAGAAATCAGTTTAATATTATAGAAAAGGATCCAATTGAAATATATGTTGATGGTTCATCTATTATCTTAAAAAAATTTGAACCTAATTGTATCTTTTGTGGAAATACAAAAAACTTAGTCACCTATAATAATAAACTAATTTGTTCTAATTGTGCAGATAAAATTGCAAAAATTAAAATTAAAAAATAAAAGAGCATATGCTCTTTTTTGTTTTTAATTTTATAAAAAATGTTGATATATTTCATTTTTACTAACTTTTTTATCTTTAGCAATTTTCTTAATAATTTCCTTCTTGTCCAAACCTTGTTTTTCATATAATTTATAAAGTTCTTCTAATGGTAAATTCTCATAAGTGTTTTTAATTTTATGTTGACTTTTTTCAATAATTATAACTATTTCACCTTTTATATTATCTATCTTATTTAGTAATTCATCTACAGTTCCTCTCAAAAATTCTTCATGTATTTTTGTTAATTCTCTAGCCAAAACAACCTTCCTATTTACTAGTATTTCTTTTAAATCTAATAATGTACTTTTTAATTTATGTGGTGCTTCATACAAAATTACTGTTTTATGTAAATTTTTAATCTCATCTAATTTTTCCTTTCTGTTCTTTTTGTTTAATGGTAAAAATCCTAAAAAACAAAATTCATTAGTGTCTATACCTGAACAAATTAAAGCATTAATCATCGCACATGCACCTGGTATAGGTATTACCTCTATATTTTCTTCAATACTTTTAAAAATAATTTCTTTACCTGGATCACATATTCCAGGAGTACCTGCATCACATACTAATGCAATATCTTTACCATCATTTAATTTATCTATTAATAATTGAGTCTTAACTTGTTCATTATGTCTATGATAACTTATTAAAGGCTTAGAAATATCCAAATGATTTAATAATTTCAAAGTATGCCTAGTATCTTCTGCTGCAATTACATCAACATTTTTTAAAATATTAATAGCCCTAATAGTAATATCATCTAAATTTCCAATTGGTGTAGCTACAACATATAATTTCCCCATAAAATTACCTCCTATATTTTAATATTTAAAAATGGATTAGCATTTTTTACACCTTTTATTAGAACTAATTTAGGTACTTTATCCTTATTTATACATGTTAACTGTAATAACTTTGGCTCTATATTATATTTTCTCATTAATGTTAATATATCAACTAGTCTTTCAGGTCTATGTACCATATAAAATTCGCCTTTTTCCTTCAACATCATTGAACCTATTGATATAAAGTCTTCTAATTTTGCTGTTATTTCATGTCTTGATATTAACTTCTTTTCATTTTGATTTTTTATTCCCGAATTTTGTTTTTTATATGGTGGATTTGTAACTATAACATCAAAGCTATTACTATCAAAATATTTATTTAAGTTTAATATATTATCATTAATTAATCTAATTTTATTTTCCAAATTATTTAATTTTATACTTCTTTGTGACATTTCATATACTTCTTTTTGAATTTCTACTCCTATTATTTCTTTTAATTTTGTTTTTCCACACAACAAAATTGAAAGAATTCCTGTTCCACTTCCTAAATCTAATACTCTTGAATTAGTTTTAATATTCTTTGAAAATTCTGACAATAATATACTATCTATTCCAAAACAAAATCCTTCTTTATTTTGTATAATTTTAAAATTATTTAACTGCAAATCATCTATTCTTTCATTGTTTTTTAATTCAATATCCATTTTTATATTCCTTTTTATTTGTTTTATGTATACTTTTTGTTTTATTTTATTAACTATTATAAGCATTCATTTTATAGTAAAAAATCGCTATATTTTATATAATAATCTAAAATTTTATAACATAATTGTAAACTAAATATTTTCTAAATCATATTATATAACAAAACTTATTATTTTGCAAAATTCAATCAAAGGTAGGTAACATAAATGGAAGATTTTAATAATAATTCTTATGAAAATAAT
>CANTHA010000135.1 GCA_947653375.1 uncultured Clostridium sp.
TAATTCTACCATTAACATATCATATTCAAAATCTGATATTTCTGGTTTATCTTCATCATAATATTTTTCTGCATAATAATTTACTTTTTGTCTTAATTCCTCTATTTTTTCTTTAGCCTGTTTTTTATTCATTTTAGCACCTCTTATTTTGTATTTTTACATTACATGTATTATATACAATTTAGAAAAAAAAATAAAGGGATTTTTTAAATTAGTTTATTTTTTATGTACTATTCATAGGTATCAAAATTGTAAATAAAAGAAATATATAAATAAAAATTTAAGAAAAGAACGAATGTAGGAACTTTGAGCTAGAAATTTTTAAACTTATTTTATGAAAAGAGTTCATGTTTGTCATCGAAGGGTGCCATAAAATATGTTTTAGAATTTCTATAAAAGGTAAACGCTCCGAGCGATTGACGCAAATTTCTTATTTATATATTTCTTTAAATACTTTTTTATATTATTAACCATTAATCTGCCTTAGCACAAATTATCAATCTAGCCTTACTGTTATCTGTACATGTTGAAAGTGTTACTTCTGGTTTTCCACCTGTGTCTCTTTGATAGAAAGATGTATCTTCTGGTGTTGTTTCAAATTTATTATAAATTGTATATGTTAATTTTACTCCATCATTATCTGTTATATATATTTTATCTCCAATATTTAATTTTTTATTATTTGAGAAAAACAAACCATTTCTGTAATTATGTCCTATAATAACAGTGTTTCCTGGTTGATTTACTCCAGCTCCGTATAAAAATGCTACTGCTGTTTCAATTGACTTTTTTGTTACTTTTTCAAGAATTGGGTATTTTAAATTAGTAGCTGGAATTTCCATTGTACCTAAAACTCCAAATCCCTTATATGTTCTTTTTACTGTAGTTCCTCCAGATCCTCCATTTGCATCTTTAACTTGATTTAATGCATTACCATCTGTTGGTCCTACTTCGTTATCATTTGCCTCTCCGTCTGATACTTCCCCTTCAAAGTTATCAACATATTCAGATGTATCTTTTGTAACTATATATTTTTGATAATAATCATATCCTAAAAAAGCTAATAACCCAATAATTGCTATTATTATAATTACTAATATTGTTGTTAATACTTTACTATATTTACTCTCAAACATAATTCTTTACCTCCGTATAAAACAATCACTATAATAATTATAGCACACTTTTATTTATAATATCAATAGTAATATACTTCAAGTTTCGACTTTTTTATTTTAATTCAAAAGTTATAAATATATAATAACTTTTTATCAAATTAGTTACACAATCTTATCGCCGAATTTTGCACCAGCCAATATATGAAAATGTAAATGCATAACCTCTTGACCAGCATTTTTTCCACAATTTACAATTACACGGTATCCGTCTTCTTTGAATCCCATTTCTTCAGATATTTTATTAATCACACCATAAATTTTACCTATTATCTTTTCATCTTCTTTTTCAATATGTGCTAATGATGTAATATGTTTTTTAGGTATCACTAAAATATGAATTGGCGCAGCAGGATTTATGTCCTTAAATGCTAAAATTTCATCATCTTCGTATACATTTGTTGATGGTATTTCTCCTTTTATAATTTTGCAAAATAAACAATCTTTCATTGTATTTTCCTCCTTTTATTTTAAAAAGCAATTTAGCTTTTATCTTTATGCAAAATTGCTCTTTTATTTTTAATCATATAATTTATGAAAATTATTCTTTAATTAAAATTGCTTTTATTCTTCTTACACCTGATGAACTTGATTCTTCTTTTTTTATTTTAAATCTACCAAGTTCATTTGTATTTTTGACATGTGGACCACCACATAATTCCTTTGACACTTCACCTATTGAATATACTGTAACTTCATCTGGATATTTTTCAATAAACATACATTCTGCTCCAGAATTTATAGCTTCTTCTTTACTCATTGTTTCTACTGTAACAGGTAATTCCTCACTTATCCATTTATTTACTAATTCTTCTACTTGTTTCTTTTCATCATCTGTTAATTTATGATCACAATTAAAATCAAATCTCATTCTATCTGCTGTAATATTTGATCCTCTTTGATGTGTATCAGATCCTAACACTTTCTTTAATGCTGCATTTAATAAATGAGTTGCTGTATGGTACGCTACAGTTTCTTCACTTTGATCAGCTAATCCACCTTTAAACTTTTGGTCTGCACCCTGTCTTGATTTTTCTTGATGTTTTTTAAATAATTCATCAAATTCTTTTAAATCAATCTCATATCCATTTTCTTGAGCTAATTCTTTAGTAACTTCTGGTGGAAAACCATATGTATCATATAGTTTAAATACAATTTCTCCTGGTATTTTTTTATTATCTCCTAATTTATTTATTTCCTTTATGAATTCTCGTTCTCCATGTGATAGTGTTTTAACAAACTTATCTTTTTCTTCAATTATTACATCTTTTATTAATTGCTTGTTTTTAATTAAATCTGGATACATTTCAGATAAATTTTCCACATTTATTTCAATTAAAGTTGATAATTCATTTAAATCAATTTGCAATTTGTTCATATGTCTTATCATTCTTCTTATTAACCTTCTTAAGATATATCCTCTATCTATATTACTCGGTTTTCCTCCGTCTGAAATAATCATCATACTTGAACGTAAATGTTCTGCTACTATTCTTCTACTTTCTATAATATCTATTTTTTGTAATTCTTCCAACTTCTTCATAATTGGTGCAAATAATTCTATTTCAAATGGTGTTTCTTTTCCCTGTAAAAGCATTGCCATTCTTTCCAATCCAAGACCTGTATCAACATTTTTTTGTTTTAATTTTGAATATCCATTTTTATCTTTAAAATATTCCATAAACACATTGTTCCAAATTTCAACATATTTACCACAATCACATGAAGGCTGACAATTTGGTGAACATGCTGGTTTTCCTGTATCATAAAACATTTCTGTGTCTGGGCCACATGGTCCTTCTTCTCCTGCTATCCACCAGTTATCCTCTTTTCCATAGAAGAATATATGCCCATCTAATATACCAGCTCTTTTCCAATATTTAGCTGTTTCTTCATCTCTTGGACAATCTTCATCTCCTTTAAAACATGTAACAAATAATTTTTCTATAGGTATTTCTAATTCTTTTGTTAAAAAATCAAAACTCATTTGAATTGACTCTTCTTTAAAATAGTCTCCTAATGACCAATTTCCTAACATTTCAAAATAAGTTAAATGTCTATTGTCTCCTACTTCGTCTATATCAGTAGTTCTTACACATTTTTGATAATCTGTTAAACGTGTTCCTGATGGATGTTTCTCTCCTAATAAATATGGAACTAGTGGTTGCATTCCAGCAGTATTAAATAATACAGATGAATCATTTTCTGGTATTAGTGGTGCTGATGGAATTACTGTATGTCCATGTTTTTTAAAAAATTCTAAATATTTATTTCTGATTTCAATCGCTTTCATAAAATTCTCCTTTTAATTTTAACTTTCAAAATTATACAGTAAAATATTGAAAAAATCAAGAAACTTATGTCAATGACTTAAAATATAAATAAACCAACAGT
>CANTHA010000136.1 GCA_947653375.1 uncultured Clostridium sp.
GTATAGGTCTATTTTTTGTTTCTTGATTAACAATTTTAGAAAATTCTGAATATTTAAGAAGAAGTCTTCTATATAACAAATGCATTTTGTGCATATTTCTTTTTATTTTATTATTTGGCATTCCATCTAGTGGAAATATATCAATCCATGCTGATATTTCTCTACTAATTATAGCTGTATTATTTTTAATTTTGAAATTATTATTTTGTATTTTAGGAATATAATTAGAAATATATTCTTTTTTGTTTTCTGCAAATTTATAATAATCTACACTATATGGTTCCTTTAAATTATTATAAACTATATCTAAAAATTTTTCATAGTCTTCTCTAGGCATACCTATATCTATATCATCATCCCATGGTATAAATCCATTATGTCTTACAGCACCTAATAATGTACCACCCATCATGAAATATCTAAGTTTATTTTCTTCTAATATTTTTATAATTTGTTCTAATATATCTAATTCAGCTAATTGTAATTTCCTTAGTTTTTCCATATTCTAATTTTTCCTTCCTTTTTTCATTCCAATATATCTTACTGCCATATTTGGTAAATAATTTATTAACACTTTTATATTCATATCTTGAAAAGCTCTTTTTAATATATATTTAGCCATATTAACTCCTGATTTATTAACTTTGTAGTTTTCAAAATATGTATTTTCTTTAAAAAACTTTCCTGTGTCTTTATATCTATTATAGTACTGTTTCAATGTGAATTTGTGAGAATGTATTACTTCTGAATCAGCACAATATTTTATCTTATATCCATTCATTATTAATTTATATGCTATATACATATCTTCATTTGTTGGCATTTTTTTACTGTCATATCCATTTAGTTTTATAAATGTTTCTTTTTTTATTGCAGATGATGCATCAGAAAAAAAGAATGTATTTAATCCTAATTTATCAATATCTTTTTTTGAAACAATTCTTGATTTATTTGGATAATTACTTTCTCTTGTATATTTTTCTATTGTATTATTGTTACATAATTGTCTACTATAACATGCATCAACTAAACCATTTTCTATATCTTTAGTTAAATTATGTAGCCAATTGTCTTTTTCTATTATAATATCTTGTGTTATAAATACAATAATATCAGCCTTACTATTAAGAGCTTCTTGTTCTCTAGTAAGGCTGTGTGAAAATTCTTCCTTCTTTATTTTTTTATATTGTATTTTTAATTCTTTTAGCTTTTGTTCTGTATTATCCTTACTTTCAGTTAAAATATATTTTATTTCATTTATTTTAACATCCTTTTGTTTTAAAATTGAATTATTTAATTTTTCTATTTGTGCTTCTGCATTATATAATGGACATATAATATCAATATTCATATATTAAATTGCTCCTTCTCTTTTTAATACAGTTACAATTGTTTTTAAAAATATTTCGACATCCATTTTAAAACTTACATTTTCTGTATAATCTAATTCTAATTTCATTCTTTCTTCATAGCTTGTACAACTTCTTCCATTAGCTGCCCAATTACCTGTTAATCCCGGAGTTACACTTAAAAACTTTGCTTTATTAGTACAATATTTATCTAATTCATCTTGTACAATTGGTCTTGGTCCTATTAAAGACATGTCACCTTTTAATATGTTCAAAAGTTGTGGTAATTCGTCTAAGCTTGTCTTTCTTAAAAATTTACCTACTTTTGTAATTCTAGGATCATTTTTTAATTTGAAGTTTTGCTGAAATTCTTCTAATTGCTCTATTGAGAAATTATTGATCATTTCTTCAGCATTTTCAATCATAGTCCTAAATTTATATATTTCTATATTTTTACCTTTTTTACCAATTCTTTTATGCTTAAAAATAACAGAACCTTTTGATTCTAGTTTTATTGCACATATTATTATTATAAACACTGGTAACAATATAATTAAAGCTATTATAGATATTATTATATCTAATCCTCTTTTCATTTGTATATAATTATTTTCTTTTACTTTTATATTCTTTTGTGTACGTATATTTATTAATTCTTCAAGAGCAATATTTTTATTAACTCTAACTTCCATTTAAATACCCCCACGTACCAAAACTCTACATATGATTACATTATACCATTTTTTTCTACAATTTGCAATGTTTTACATAAAATTTTTACTTTTCTTAATTAAAAGGTTACTGTTCAGTCTGATACGTATCCCCAAAGTCTGCACAGGGTATTAATATTTATTTTTTCGGTGTTCTGCGCATGGATGCTCCCAGTCGATATTTCAAGACTGAATAGTAAATAAAAAAGTAAATTTCACTTGAACTTTTCCTAAAATTTACTTTTTTTCAAAAATTATATAAACTGTTTTATATAATTATTTGTTGTATCCTGTTTTATTTATAATATTATTACTAACTACTTTTATTTTTTCACTTGGTAAATATTGTGTTTCTGAAAATACTTCTTTATGAAGTCTAATAACATTACTTTCTAATGTAATAGGTACTCCATACCATCTATCTAAAGTAATTCCCTTTGTTTCATATGGCCATCCTATACTTTTTGATATTTTGAAGTTTGTTATATTTGGAATTAATGCAAATACCTCTCCTGCTGTTACATTTGTATAAACTTTTGGTAATATGTAATCTATAAAGGCATTTATTTCACTGATATTTTTTGTTTTTAATTTATTTACCATTGCTTCTATTACTGTTCTCATTCTTTCTGTTCTTTTATAATCTCCTCCTTCTGTATATCTAATTCTTGAATATGCAACTGCTTGTACACCATTTAATGTTTGTATTCCTACTGCTGGTACCTTTTCATCTGATTTACCTGTTACCTTTGAAGTTTCTTTAATATAGTTATTTAAGTATTTTAGTTCTTCTTGCGTTTCTATATTTATAGATACTCCTCCTAATTGATCAACTGCTTCAGCTACAGAATCAAAATTTACAGTGATAAACTCTTTTATATTTAAATCTAAATTTGTATTTAATGTTTTTATTGCTAATGGCGCTGATCCATATGAATATGCATGTGTTATTTTATCTAATCCATGACCTTCAATTTCAACATATGTATCTCTATATACAGATATTAAATTAACATCTTTTGTTTCATTATTAATACTTGCTATTATTATACAATCACTTCTGTTACCTTTTTCTAAATTATCGTCTCTACTATCTACTCCAAATATAGCAATATTTCTATAACCTGAAAGATTATTTTCTATTTGAGATGATACTCCTAGTTCTTCTTCATTTAAATATATTTTTTGCATCTTGTTTAATTTATTGTACACAAATAAAAATGTAGAACCTATTATTACTAATAGTATAATTATTAATACTAATACTATCTTTCCAAATATTTTTAAACCTCTTACTTGTTTTTTTGCCATTCTATAACCTCCACTTTTTAGATATGATATATTATACTATATTTTATGTAAATTTGCAATGTTTTTAATTTTATTATGTGATTAATTTATGATAAGATCACCCTAAGAGAATATCTGATGAAAAGTTC
>CANTHA010000137.1 GCA_947653375.1 uncultured Clostridium sp.
AAGTATATATATATTTGATGAACCAACATCTAATATTGATGTTGAGAGTGAAATTCAATTAAAGAAAGTCATAGATAATTTGTCAAAAGATTCAACTGTTATTATTATTGCACATAGACCTGCAACAATTGAAAATGTTGATAAAGTATTAAAGATTGAAAATGGGAAGGTAGTACAAGTAAAATAGAGAAAATTTTAATAAAATTATGAATGGTGATTAATACCATATATAGTAAATAATGATAGGCACAGTATTTTTATAATATTGTGCCTATTCACATTTCTTATAATATGATTATATTTTTTATTTCCAATACATATCACTTAATTTCTTCAATTCTATTTTAAATTCTTCAATTTGCTCATCCATATAACTATCTCTTAATTTTCTAGCTTTTTGAGACCATTCTTTAAACTGCTTTTCTTTAAATTCTTTTTGATGATTATAGTGTAGACCATGCATTCTTTTATATTCTCTGTTATATTCCTTTAGAATTAAACTATTTCTGACTTTTTCTTTTTGCTTATTTAGAGCACCGATTTCTCTACAAGTTTTACCAGTATTTAAATATAAATTATTACAATATTTTTGGTCGTTTCTTCCTTTTTGATTTGGATTATTACTAGTAGTAGAGGGTATGAATAATTTACCACAGTTTTCACATTTGTTTATAGTAAAGTTATTTTGAATTACTTTAAATAACTCAAATCTAATTTGTTCTTCTGTATTTTGTAATTCATAAACTTCTTCTGCTACAATATGTTTTTCTTTTATTATTTCTATGATTTTTTCTACATCTAATCTTCTTTCTTCAAAAGATAATTCTGTATCACATATATATTTAGTTTTAAATTTAGTATCAAGAAAAAGGGCGTGTGCAGGTTTAGTATTAAGATAATGAATATCAAAAACTCTTTTAGTTTCATATAAGAATAATTTTTCAGGCACACTTAAATTTCTAACAAGAGAATTATTGGAGTATTTACTAATCAGTTCTAACCTTTCTTTTAAATCTGTTTTCTTTTCTATTAAATTTTTAATTAGTAAATCTCTCATAGTTTCAAAGAATTTCACATATTCATTATGCTTTTTGGCTGATATTTTATCTATTTCTTGAACCCATTTCATAAGCAGAATCTGTGTAGTATATTCATCTTCTTCTAATTCACCAAAGAAATCATTAGGAGAGTATTTAGTTTCTTCAATAAATACACCAATTTGAGATTTGAATAATAAATCACTTCTAAATATTTTAGTGTTATAGGTTTTCACAATTATATCTATTAATACTTGAGTATAGAAATGTGTATATGGAGAAAATATTAAACAAGCTCTAACAATTTGAAACATTTTTAAGAAACAATCAATTTTTTTATCTTCAGAATCAGTTTCTTTAGCATAACATACAAGTTCTATAAGTTGTGTGTACATTGCTTTCAATTTATCAAAATCTTCATAACTCATTACTGCAAATTCATATAGTTTATCGCCAATATTATATTCAAAATCACCAATAGCACCAAAATATTCTCCGAGTATTTTTTATTATAATTTTATCATTATTAAGTGTGAAATTAGTTATCATATCAGTATTTCCTCCATTTTGAAAAATAGAATATAGTTATTTCAATTTTTACTTTATCTATAGACTTAATAAAATCTATTTACAACACTATTTTAGCATCTTATAATGACTTTATCAAGATAGAAAATAACATTTTAAAATACTTATTTTCTATTCGCACATAGTACATTGAAAATTGAATAACAAGTTACAAGCACAGATAATGAAACTTTCGTCTGGCTAACGTGATGTAAAGGGGCGATTCACTAAAGGTGGAATGAGGACAAATCTCATATGGGTATAGAACTTACCACTTGTAACTTTTAAATTAAAAGTAATATTTTTAAACTTTTAATAATAGTATTGAAAAGAAAGTTGGTGAGGATTTTGAAAAAGAGTTTGAATATTACATTTATTAATCCTAATACAGAAGAACAGATAGTACAAGCTATGGCTGGAGTATTAGCATATAATTTAATTGAGAATGATGAAAAGATAAAATTTGACTACAAAAATTCAAATACTTATCAAAATTCTCACGAAGAAATAGAAGATGAATTAGAATTGTAAGAACCTGACCCGACTAGACAATCAAAGATTGTAGTCGGGTACCCCAGAACCTTTTTGCTTTCGCAATAAAAATTTAATGAAATCAATTGAATAAAAATGACAAATATGATAAGATTTATAAAAAGTAAACAAAATTTTTTTGAAATATAGATAAAACTAGTAAAATGTAGTATAATAGAAAGAGAGGTTAGTTTATGCTAAAATTATATTTAGATAATTGTTGTTATAATAGACCATTTGATGATTTAGAACAAGAAAAGATAAGCTTAGAAGCAAATGCTATAGAGAATATTTTTAGAAAGCAGATAAATAAAGAAGTAGAGATTTATAAGAGTATGGTAATAGATTTTGAGATATCAAAAATCAAATCAGACAATAAGAGAAGACAAGTAGAAGATTTATATGATGCAATGGAATTAACAGTAATTGATTATTCAGAAGAAATAAAGCAAAGAGCAATAGAATTAAAGCAATACAATATAAAAGATATGGATTCATTACATCTAGCATTTGCAGAAAGTAAAGATGTAGATTACTTTATTACAACTGATAGATTATTAATAAATGCTTCAAAAAGGTCAAATTTGAAGATTAAAATTATAAATCCAATAGAATTTATTATGGAGGTGATTTAAATGGCAGTAACAGTAAGAGAACTAGAAAAAATAAGAAGAGAAGGTCTTAAAGCTTTAAAAGATAAATTAGGTGTTGAAGGTATGATAAAATTTATACAGATGTATAGTGACGGAAAAGGAGACTATACAAAGGAAAAGTATGAAAATCTAGAAGAATTAACAATAGAAGATTTTGAAAATTTTTTAGCAGAAAACAACTAATCAAATGTCAATCGCAACACTATTTGCGAATATAAGTGCATAGGTGAACATATGTTACTCGCAACTCTACTTGCGACAAATAAATACGTAGATGAACAAATCATAAAAAACTATTCTCAAAAAGAGAGTAGTTTTTTCTTGCTTTTTTGAAACTGATATGCTAAAATGTAACAGAACGAAACAAAAGTTACAGATTATAATAAATAGAAAGTAGTGATGTTATGAAAATTGCAGCATATGCAAGAGTATCAACTGAAAAAGAATCACAAGTAGAATCATTTGAAAAGCAAATAGAGTTTTTTAATGAATTTACAAAAAAGAATAATTATGAATTGTATAAGCTATATGCAGATGAAGGAATATCAGGAAAGCAAATAAAGCACAGAAAACAATTTCAACAAATGATGCAAGATGCCAAAGCGAAAAAATTCGATAAAGTAGTTGTAAAAGATGTAAGCCGTTTTGCAAGAAATACAGTTGATTTACTTCAA
>CANTHA010000138.1 GCA_947653375.1 uncultured Clostridium sp.
ATTCAGTTATGTTAGATACTTGTGTTAATTCAGGAAATGTATCAACTGAAGGAATAAATGACTCTTTGAATGCTAATGCAGGAGGAATGATTGCTAAGAATTTTATGGTAATGCAGAAAAATTCAAATCAACCTAGAAAAAATAATGAAAAAACTATATTGAAAAATTGTAGCAATATTGCTGAAGTAACAGGTAATACACATTCTGCAGGAATGATTGGAACATCAAATGTTACAAAAATTGAAGTTAGTAATTGTACATCAGAGAATAGTCATATAAATGTAACAAATGGAGATATAGGAGGAATTATAGGAATTGCATTTGTAGAAGAGGTTAATATTACAGATTGCACAATAAATAATAATGTTATAAGCAATATGGGAAATAAAGATGAAGTTACAAATGGTAAAGCTGGAGGTATTATTGGAAGTCATCAAGCAAGTAATGAAGATATAACTGCTGCATCAACTTTATATCTTACAATAAACAATTGTGAAATTATTGATACAGAAATAAATTCAAAACAAGATACAGGTGGTATAGTAGGAAGTATTATAGTTGGAAATCATGAAAAAGCAGGAGTTAATATTGATGAATGTAGTGTAGTAAATTTAACTTCAAAAACACAAGCAAAAGATGTTTATGCAAATTCTGCTGGTATAATAGGAACAATTTTTCATGTGAAAGATGCAACAATAACTAATAGTTATGTTGAACGTTCAAATATTACACTTACTACTAATGCTAATAGAGCAAATGGTAATGTTGCAGGAATTTGTGCTTTAAATCATGTTTGTATAGAAGATATCGACTCAAAATTAATTATAAAGGATTGTAACGTAAGTTCTTCTAACATTAATGGAGATTATATAACAGGAGGAAGTAATGCTAGTGCAATTACAGCAATTGCAAATGCTGATAATATATTAATAGAAAATATAGGTGTGACAGATGTTAAACTTAAATCAAAAGGAAGTAATACGGCAGGGATTATTGCTACAGAGAATAGATTAGCACAAGAAAATGGAATGTTAATAGTTAATAATTGCAATGTTGATAATTTGAATGTAGAAAATGAATGTGCTGGTAATGAATTTTATACTATAACATCTGGTTTAGTAGGAGTATCAGGTGCTAGTGGTAATGGTATAAGTAAAATACAAAATTGTTCTGTTATAAATTCAACTATTTCAGGAATGGGACATAATACATCAGGAGCTATAGGAGTTATCGATGGCAGTGCAAATATTGATAATATAGAATTAAGAAATACAAATATAAGGTCAACAGCTACTTATGAAGAATTTAATAATAAATCTATAACAGCTGGAATATTAGCAACTATGTTAAACAGAGAAGATACTGTTTTAATGAGTAATTGTACTGTAAATGAATGTGAAATTAAAGGAAAAGGAATAATTATAGGAGGAATAGTTGGTTGGAATTATAAAAATATAGAGTTAGAAAATTGTAAATTATTATCTTCAAGCATTACAGATGAGCTTAATATTGATAATTCAGATATAGAAGCATCAAGAGGTGGAATAATAGGAGTGTTATCTAATGGAAGTTTAAATATGGTAGATTGTAGTGTTTCTAATACAGAAATATCAGGAGTTGCTTCTAATATTGGTGGATTTGCTGGATATGCTAAAAAAATTGAAAACATTGATAGGTGTAAATTTGAAAATAGTACAATAATAATGGATTTACCTACTAATATTTCAATAGGTTCTGTAGGAGGATTTATAGGAAGTTCTGACAATTTTTCTGAAAAAACAATACAAAATTCTTCAATTATAGATATTAATATACAAACTAATAAAAGAGGAGAAAATGATAAGGTTGAGACAGGTGGTATATTTGGCTATGTAGGAGGTAATCTAACTTTAAGTGATAATACTATAGAAAACATAAATATTACAAATTGTACAAGTGGAGATACTGGAGGAGTTTTAGGAATGGGAGAAAAAGGTAATGTACAGATAAGTAATTTAGATGTTGCAAAAATTGAAATAGTTAGTCAATCAGAAGAAAGAACAGCAAATATTGGAGGAATAATTGGAATTTCAGATAATCCTAGAATAAGTGACACTAGAATAGAAGATATTAATATACAAGCAAATAAGGTTAATACTATAAGTGGTGTGATAGGAATTGTTACAAATACAAATAAATTATCTGATAGTGAAGAGACATTACCATCAAATGCAATAATAACTGATGTTACTATAAGTAAATCAGAAGAAGGTTTAAATAGTATAACTGCAAATCAAACAAATTTTGGAGGAATACTTCTAGGGTATGGATCAATAAGAACAGATAATATAAGTATTAATGATGTTAATATGAATATAGGTGAAGGTTATGTTTATGCTGGTTGTATAGGAACAGTAGGAACAGAAGGAGAAAATGAAATAAAAAATATAACATTACAAAATTCAGAAATAGTGGGTTTGATATATACAGGAGGAATAATAGGAGTTAATATTGAAAATAATCCAATAACAGGATGTACAATAAATAATTCAACAATAATAGGAAAAAGTGCACTAGTAGGAGGAATAGTAGGAAGTAATGGTAATAATAGTCCGATAGAAAGATGTACAGTAAATAACTCAACAATAACAGGAAAAGGTGCACCAGTAGGAGGAATAGTAGGAAGTAATGGTAATAATAGTCCGATAGAAAGATGTACAGTAAATAACTCAACAATAACAGGAAAAGGTGTACCAGTAGGAGGAATAGTAGGAAACAATGCTAGTAATAGTCCAATAACAGGCTGTACAGTAACTAATTCAACAATAACAGGAGGAAACGCACCAGTAGGAGGAATAGTAGGAGAAAATGATTATAATAGTGAAACAAGCAGTAATATATCTGAATGTATAGTAAATGAATTGATTTTAAGAGGAAAAAATATTCAAATAGTAGGAGAAATAAAAGGAACAGGAAGTGGAGAAATAACAAATTGTACAGTAGAAAATGTAACAAAAGAAGAATATGTAGATATAACTGAATAGGAAAATGAAACGTTTGAGACCTGTCCAAAACGTTTCATTTATGTCGAAAAATAAATTTATATGGTAAATTCGACAAAAATGAGACGTTTTAAACCTGACGTCTCATTTAAATAATGATTTTACAAAAATTCCAGAAGGAGATAGATAGTTATTAAAATCTTCTGATAAATTATCGTAAGAACAATTAATAATTGAAGAAGATTCATATTTATTTGAAAAAGACCAATTAACCCAACTAATGTTACGTTCATTTAAGAAATCAATCCATTTTTTTGAATTATCAAAAAATACTTCTCCATCACCATAAGCATTAGTAGTACCCCATTCAGAAACAAATATAGGTAAATTTTTTGATAAAGCTCTGTCAATACAATCTTGTAATTCGGTATTATGAGTACCTGCATAAAAATGACAAGAATACATTATAT
>CANTHA010000139.1 GCA_947653375.1 uncultured Clostridium sp.
ATAATTATTATTCTAATTGGGATAATATTTTTCTTTATAACAATGCCAGGTATGGTTGTAGGAAAAATAGGTGAAGCAATAAATGGTTTTAGAGAAGGAGCAGAAGCATTTTTTGACGGAAATGATGCATCAAAGATATTTGTAAATAGGGAGCAAGTAGTAGAAGCTGCTGAGTATTTAAACCAAATGGGATATGATTTAGCTGGTTATGGATTTTTAGGTGAAGAAAGTTCTCAAAAAGTAGAGAAAAAAATGACTGGTCTTTATAGAGATGGGGCATGGGCTTCATTAAAAAATTGGTGGTCAGAAACTGATGAAATGGATTCGCATAATTTACCATTGAAAGACTTTAATACTAAAAATATTCAAGAGAGGAAAAAAGAAGATTCTGAAGAAGATTACCAAGATGTATTTTTAAGTAAGTACAATGAAGATGATAGTGATAGTGAAATTAGGAAAAATATATTAATGGCTAAAGATAGTGATGGAAATATAACTTTTGCTAAGTCAAAATATTTAGCTACATATTTATCTGCAGAAAATGCAATTTATTTGATAAGGAATGATAATAGAGATATATTTGGTAGAATTGCAAAATTAATAAATGTAAATGATGCATCAAAAGGTTCAGGATTAATGTGGTTTATTAATCCTGGAGATGAGAATCTTAGCAAATATATTAGTAATGGTTCAGATGATATTAAATTTAGAAATATAGAAGGATGGTTTAATAGAAACAAAGCATCTATATTTAAAGAATCAAAAACATTAGTTATAAAAAATGAAGATGATGGTTGGTTTACAACAAGTAATTATACATATTCATTAGATGGATGGACTAGTAAATATGGAGTACCTTTACAATTATCACTTGCTATGCATTTATCAAGTTTAGCACCAGACTTTGCGCTTGAAATTGCAGAAAGAGGAACTACAGAGACAGGTGTAAAAATGGGATTAGTTGAAAACAATAATATTACTACAGAATCGATGTTATATTTAGATTTAGGAAATGGAAAACAATATTATCAAATACAAGAACAAGAAGATAATTATAAATTAATAAAAGAAGATGGAAGTGTAGCAATTTTTGAAGGTACTGATTCAGCTGGAACTTTTTCAGCAGATAATCCTCCTGAAGTTTTAGTTAATGCATTTGATGGAAAATTATCATCAGAACAAATAAAAGACTTTTTCAATGAAATTAATGATTTAGATATAGATATAGATCAGTTTAATAAACTTGAAGCAATAATATTAGCGGTAGAAAATCATTGGTACCAAGATTTAGATTTTGAAGGATGTTATACATATGATAAAACAGGGGAAAGAAACGTTAGATATATGTTATATAATGTAGAAGAAGATGATGAGGATATAATAAAAAGTGTTGCTGATAAAATTTACATAAAGGAAACATCAGAAGATGGGAAAATAAGACAAATTGCTGAACCAAAAGTTAAAAATGCTGGAGTTTGGATTAAAAATTTAATTGATAACAAAAAGTATTATAAATGGGATGGAGTTAATAAGTCTGAAAAAAAATCAAAAATAAATTTTGCAGATACAGCTGTAGATGCAATTGCAATGTTAGAACAAATTCAAGGGGAAGATGCTCAAGATATAATAAGAATGTTTAAAGAATTAATGGCTTCTTATAACATTTATTTTGAAGAATCTGATGGAACAAAACTAAAAAAAGAATTATTTTCAAAGGTAATAAAAAATTATAGTGGTACATTATTAACAGATGGAGAAGATTGTGTTTATAAAGCTAATATTCCACCTTCTCAAACTGGATTTGATGAAGATTTAATAGTACAAGCACCAGCAAAAGGAAAAATTACATATAGCACAGAAGATTCCGTATGTATAGAATTTACTGAAAAAGGAACAGAATTTTATAAGTATACTATTTTAATAAGTGGATTTAAGGTAAATGAAAATATTCCAGAAGAAGTAAAAGAAGGAACGCAATTAGGAAAGACAATAAGACAGGATCTTAAATTAGTATTAAGAGATGAAAATGGAGCAATTGTAAAAAACAAATATGAGGTAAGTGTAGGAACAGATGATGAAGATAGTGATAGCGCTTCAGGTAATGGAGATACAGATGTTAGAATTGCAAAAAGAAATCCAAAATATACTAAAGAACAGTTAGAAAGTATATTTACAAAATATAACAAGGGTGCAGTTGGAAAGAACTTAAAGAAATATGCAAGTGATTTTGAAAAACTACAAACAAAATATGGAGTTGATCCATTATTTGCAGCAGCTGTAACAATACAAGAGCAAGGAGCAGGTACTGCTTCAAGTACATGTGTAAGAAGAAATAATTGGTTTAGTGTAAAGACTCCAGATGGAAAGTCATGGCAGAGATATAGCTCACCAGAAGAAAGTATAGATAAATTTGGAAATATGATTGCTAATGGAAATAATTATTTTACTCAAGGAAAATATACTATAAAAGATATTGGAAAGGTTTATTGTGTACCTCCAGATCATTGGATTAAAAAGGTATCAAACATTATGAAACAATTAGAAGATTGTAAATAAAAATACAAGGAGATTGTAATGAAAAGTAAAAAAATAAGAGTTTTTTTAGGAATTGCTATAGTGATAATAGTTATTATATTAATAATATTAATTAATATTAATTCTAAAGTAGATGATAAAACTGAAAATAATGTAGGATATACGTCAAATAAAGAAAAAGATAAAGAGAATAGTGAAGAAGAAACAACAGAAGAAATTGTGTCTAAATTAAAGAAAAAAACAGAAGCTGAAAGAATAAAAAGTTATTTGGGAAGTTATTTCAGATATGTAGAAAAAAAGGATTATAATTCAGCATATAATTTATTATATCAGGATTTTAAAAATAATTATTTTTCTACTGTAGAAGAATATAAAAAATACATGGAAGAGCAAGATTGGCCAGAATTATTAACAATAGATTATGATACAATTAATACACAAGGAGATTTATATATTGTAACAGTAAGAATTGGAAATATGACAGCTAGATCAGAAACACAAAAGATTGAGAAAACTTTTATAATTAAAGAAAATGATTATAATAATTATTATATATCTTTTAAAATATAAGGAGTGATATGATTTGTTATTAGATTTAAGACTAAAAATTATAGATTTTGTAAAAAAACATAAAAATAAAATATTTATAGGATTAATAATATTAATAATTATTATATCAGTTAATGCATATTTAGGAAGAAAAAAAGAATTACAGCCACCAAAAGTTAATTATGAACCTCATAATCCAATTGTATCTGGAAATAAAGTTAAATCAAAAAAAGAGCAAACCAATATAGAAGATTCAATAAAGAAATATATGGATTTTTGTAATAATAAAGATTATCAATCAGCATATGATTTAATTTCAGAAGATTGTAAAAAGGAAATGTTTAAAGAAGATTTAGAA
>CANTHA010000140.1 GCA_947653375.1 uncultured Clostridium sp.
GAATAGATATTGCAAAGGAAACTCATTGGGCTAGAATAATATCCCCATATGGTTTATTAATAATAATATAATTGACTTTAAATTACTAGAAGATAAAATTGAAAATAAGCTGAATAGAGAATTTAACAGAAAAGAAAAATTAGATGTAGTAGTAAGTGATTTGACATATGTAAATGTAAAAGGAAAATGGAATTATATTTGCTTAATTATAGATTTATATAATTGTGAAATAATTGCATATGCTGCAGTAGCAGAAGCAACGTACAAAATAATAAAAACAGAATTTGCATTTAATACAATATTTGAAAGCTTTGAGGAATTATAGATATAATTATTTGACTATGTAAATTGGTATAATAATATTAGAATACATAGTTCATTTGATTATTTAACACAAATTGAATATAAACAAGTGTCCTTATAAAAATTGTCTAAAAAAAGGTTGACAATCCATATTAGTTGCTTTGCTAACATTTAAACCTATTTTTTCGTTTAAATTTTCATTCATTTTGTATCCCTAACTGTTACAATAAGAAGATTAGACAACAAAAAAACACATCTCTGTTTGGTAAATAAAGATGTATCCATAAAAAATATACTTTAGCGACACGCCACATTTCTGTGGTCGCTCACTTTCTATAATTATTATACTTGAATAATTGTAAAAAGTTAAATGATTTTCAGCAGTAATAGTGTAATATAAATTGTAATATTAAATGTTGCACTTTTTATAAATTATTATAAAATTGTAGTAGAGAAAGATTACGAAAGAGTAAACTAGATGAAAAATTATTAATTAAACAAGAAGATAGCAAACTATAATTACTATCTATCTATATTTTGATAACAAACTAAAATACATATAAGTTGTCATTAAAATTAATTATTTAATAGTATAACACGAAGTGGCTGAAAATATTAGTTATTTCAATCACTTCGTGTCTTTTGATAGTTTTTTCTAATTTAGATGTCCTTATTGGCCAAAAAAATAACAAAAAGTGTAAACAACTCATCGTCTTGAATTATAGTTGCTGCATTTATTGGACAAGTAGGATAAGCTTTTTTCAGCCATTCTTCATATAATTTTGAAAATGTTTCAAAATCACAATTTACCTTTCCATAATCTTGTAATTGTTTGAACAATAGCCGTAAATCAAATTCTTCTTTAGAATAAAAAGTAAATGCTTTCATTGGAATACCTCCTTTATGAAATTTATGTTACCGAGTTTCTGTCTATATTATATTCTTGTACCTTATGCTTCATGTATAAATCTTTTATAATATTACATATTCTTACTCTTGCAACCATTTCGGAAGTATCTAATACTTCGATTTATTCTATAAATTTATCAATGTCCCTTTAATGTCCCTTAAACTATATTTTTAAGTACAGACATTACATTTCATTCCCTTTAAAATTTTAGGTACTATTTGAATATTATTTAAATGTAGATTTAATTTTTTCAAAATCATCATTATAATAGGTTATCTTTCCATAATTATCTCTTACTTTTACATTAGAATGTTTATAACTGTAATGTTTCCATTTCATACCACCACTTTCTCCTGGCCTAACGCCTGTATTCATTATAAAAATGTAGCATAGCCCATTTGTTTCAGAAAGTAATATTTCTATTAATTGTTGTTGTTCTGCTGGAGATATTGTAGGTTTCTTTTTCTGTCTTTGAACTTTTGGTGTACGAATTGTTGGAATCGGATTAAATTTTACTATTTTATCGATTTCTGCATCTGCAAATGCCATATTTAAATGCTTTTTATCTCCTTTATTGTTTTAGGAGAATATTTTTTAATTCCTTTTTTTTCGTTACCAGTTGTTAAGTCAGAGAAATATTCTTGAAGAATTAACCTATCTAAAGATTGCATAGAAAAATTTCCTAAATAGGGAATAATGTTTGTTTTTATTTTTTCAATATACCATTGTAGAGTTCTAGGCTTGACAAACGGTTTTTTATGAATATGAATCCATTTTTTTAGCCATTCTTCCAATGTGATTTTGTCCTTTTCTACATATTCATTATTGTTTGCTTCTTGTTTTGCTTTTATCATTTCTTATACTACAATTCTCTTATCTTTATTAAATAAAGATATTTGTTTTGATTTACCATTTACTTTTATTGTTATTCTACCTTCATATCCACCATTTTTTGCCCTAATAATGCGACTTTTAAGTAATTTTAGTATGAGATTTTAGAATTTGTAAGTAGATTTTTTATTATCAACTTGATGCATTTGTTTTTACTACTTTTATCTTTTTATAATTTATTAATATTTTACTGACAAAAAAATAAAAGTTAGATTAAATTCTAACTTTTATTAAAATAACTCATTAATGTAAACCCACCTACGAAATAGTAGTAGTTTGTTTTTAACTTATTTGGTTGCGGAGGGTAGACTCGAACTACCGACCTTTGGGTTATGAGCCCAACGAGCTGCCAACTGCTCCACTCCGCGATGTTTCCTGTAATAAATATTATAGTACCAAAAATGTAAGATGTCAATACTTACATACATATTATATTAAAAAATAGAAAAAATATAACTAAAAAAATAAATAATTGGTAAAAATATGATATGATGAAAACAAAAAGGAGTAGAAAATGAAAAGTGAAAGTATAGCTGTATTTATAGGATTGCTAATCCCATTTTTAGGTACATCATTAGGAGCAGGATTAGTATTATTTATGAAAGAAAAAATAAATAATAAGATACAAAAATTATTATTAGGATTTGCTTCAGGAGTAATGATTTCTGCATCAATATGGTCATTAATAATACCAGCATTAGAAATAGCAAAAGAACAAAATAAAATAGAATGGATTCCAGCTAGTGTAGGATTTTTAATAGGAATAATATTTTTATTAATATTAGACAGTGTAATACCACATATACACTTAAATAAAGAAAAGCCAGAAGGAATAAAATCAAAACTAAAAGCAACAACAATGATAATATTAGCAGTAACACTCCATAATATACCAGAAGGAATGGCAGTAGGGGTAGTTATGGCAGGAGCTTTAAAAAGTTATGAAGGAATAACAATTATAAGTGCAATAGCATTATCAATAGGAATAGCAATTCAAAATTTCCCAGAGGGAGCAATTATTTCAATGCCATTAAGAGCAGAGGGAGTATCAAAATTAAAATCATTTATATATGGGTCACTATCAGGAATAGTAGAACCAATTGCTGCTATAATAACAATATTACTAACAGGATTAGTTATGAAATTTTTACCATATTTATTGTCATTTGCAGCAGGAGCAATGATCTATGTTGTAGTAGAAGAGCTAATACCAGAAGCCCAATCTGGAAAACATTCAAATATTGGAACAATTGGAGTAGCAATTGGGTTTGTAATAATGATGATTTTAGATATAGCATTGGG
>CANTHA010000141.1 GCA_947653375.1 uncultured Clostridium sp.
AAATTATTGCCAATCAAACCCGGAACCAATGGCAACCCCGAACCAGTCTCAATTTTTATAAAAAAGTAGAAAAATGATATAAATAGTGATATAATAAAACTCGAAATAAAAAAAATAGGTGATTAATATGTTAGAAAATATAAACTCGCCAGAGGATGTTAAAAAGTTAAATTTAGAACAAAAGAAAGAATTATCACAAGAAATAAGAAAATATATAATAGAGGTAGTGTCTGAAAATGGTGGACATCTTGCCTCTAATTTAGGTGTTGTAGAACTTACAATTGCACTACACAGTGTATTTGATTTACCAAAAGACAAAATAATATGGGATGTAGGACATCAAACTTATGTACATAAAATAATAACAGGAAGAAGGGAACAATTAAAAACGCTAAGACAATTAAATGGAATTGCAGGATTTCCTAAAACCAATGAATCTGAAACAGATTGTTTTAATACAGGACATAGTAGTACATCAATATCAGTAGCATTAGGAATGGCAAGAGCAAGAGATATCAAAAAAGAGAATAATTCAGTTTTAGCAATAATTGGCGATGGAGCTTTAACAGGAGGAATGGCATTAGAAGCACTAAATGATGCAGGTTGTAGTAAAACTAATTTGACAGTTATTTTAAATGATAATGAAATGAGCATATCTAAAAATATAGGAGGAATGAATTTATTACTAAGTAAATTAAGAACTAAACGTTCATATACAAAATCAAACATATCTATAAAGAAGTTTTTAAGCAAAATTCCTGGTATTGGAAAACCTCTAGTTAAAATAGTTCAAAGAATAAAAAGAAGTATAAAACAATTAATAATTCCAAAAATGTTTTTTGAAGATATTGGATTTAGATATTTAGGACCAGTAGACGGACATGATATACAAGAATTAGAGAGAATGTTAAAAATAAGTAAACAGTTAGCAGGCCCAGTGTTAATACATATATTAACAAAAAAAGGAAAAGGATATAAAATAGCAGAAAGTAATCCAGATAAATTTCATGCAACTGCTCCATTTAAAGTAGAAACAGGGGAATTAAAAAATAAAAAGAAGAAAGATTATTCAAAAGTATTTGGAGAAACTTTGATTAGATTAGCTAATAAAAACGAAAATATAGTTGCAATTACAGCATCAATGAAAGATGGTACAGGACTAACAGAATTTGCTAAAAAATTTCCAAATAGATTTTTTGATGTAGGAATAGCAGAGCAACATGCATTAGGGTTAGCAGCAGGAATGGCAAAAGATGAAATTATACCAGTTGTACCAATTTACGCATCTTTTTATCAAAGAGCATATGACCAAGTAATACATGACATAGCAATGCAAAACTTACCAGTTATTATGTGTGCAGACAGGGCTGGGATAGTAGGTCAAGATGGAGAAACACATCAGGGAATATTAGATATGTCATTTTTTAGGCTTGTTCCTAATTTAACTATAATGGCTCCAAAAGATTTTAAAGAACTAGAAAAAATGTTAGAATTTGCAATTAAATTAAGTAAGCCTGTGGTTATAAGATACCCTCGTGGAGGTGAGTCAAATGAAACATTTGACAAAAGTGAAAAAATTAAACTAGGAAAAGCTGAAATTTTGAAAAAAGGTAATGATATAACAATATTATCTATAGGAAAGACAGTTACAAAAGCAATAGAAATTGCAAATCAATTGAAAGAAAATAGTATTGATGTAGAAGTAATAAATGTTAGATTTTTAAAACCTTTAGATAAACATACAATAGAAAAGTCTATATTAAAAACAAAAAATGTAGTTACTATAGAAGATGGAACAATAATAAATGGATTAGCTACTTCGATAAAAGAATTAATAGTAGAAAAATCTATCAAAAATGTAAAAATAAAGGAATATGCATATCCAGATGAATATATAAAACATGGAACTGATAAAGAATTGGAAAAAATTTATAAATTAGATAAAGACACTATTGTAAATAATATAATAGATAACTTTGAAAGGGAAAAAGATGAATAAACAGGATTTGTTAAAAGATTATAAAAAACAAGAAGATAAAATGTGTTTATCAAAAATATTAGATAAAATAGAAATATCTAATAAAACGAATAGAATTGAATATACTGATTTTTTAGATATGTATCAGATTGCACTAGTACAAAGCTTTTTAAGAAAAAATAAAATAATTAATTTTAAATTATATGGCGGATATGAAGATGCAGAAAGAAAAATTGCAATTATTTATCCAGAAGATTATAATGATAAAATGATAGAAAAAAATTATAATAAAATGTTAAAAATAGTTAAAATAAAATTATTAGAAGAAGAAAAAGGAAAATATTCACATAGGAATTATTTAGGTGGAATTATAAAACTTGGTTTAAAAAGGGAGAAAATTGGTGATATAATAGTAGATGATTATGGTGCTGATATTATTGTAGTAGAAGATTTTGCAGAAATATTAAAAACAGGGTTACCTTCTTTAACTAGATTTGAAAATTCTAAAATTCAAATTGCAGATATAGATAAACTAATAAAAAAGAAAATAAAAATAGAAGAAATTAAAATTATTGTACCATCATTAAGATTGGATAATATAGTATCTGATTTAGCAAGAACATCAAGAAACAAAGCATCACAAATTATAAAACAGGAAAGAGTTTTTGTTAATGGCAAAAATGAAATTAAAGTATCAAAAGAAATAAAACTTGGAGATGTTGTTACAATTAGGGGAAAAGGTAGATTTATTGTTAAAGAATTTGCTGGAAATACTAGAAGTGGAAGGATAATTCTTTTAATAGAAAAGTATATATAAATTTTCAAGTTTCGATTTTTTAAAATGATTAGTTTATACAAAAGTTATAATATATATTAAAATAGTACAATTTGCTGGTCAGAGTAATCTCATATAAATAAGTTTAATAGATTTCAAATATATAAAATTTAATCTATCTTATCTATAGTAATAAATGTCTTCCAAAACTGCGCATTAGTCTATTTTACTATATATTATAACTTTTAAATTAAAATAAGAAAATTAAAACTTTAATATAAATTTTATTGACAATTAAATATTTTGATAATATAATAAAACTTACAATCATCATTTGATTGTAAGCTTTTATATTACTAAGAAAGGAGGTTAAATATGACTAAAGAACAAACAGAAACATTACTTGTGAATATTTTTAATGAAGTAAAGGGTATAAAACAAGTAGTAATAGAAAATTCAAAAGAAATAAAAAATAATGCACAAATGATAGCAGAAAATAAACGAATGATAGAAAAAAATGCACAAATGATAATGGAAAATAGACGAATGATAGAAAAAAATGCACAAATGATAGCAGAAAATAAACGAATGATAATGGAAAATAGACGAATGATAGAGAAAAATGCACAAATGATAGGGGAAAAT
>CANTHA010000142.1 GCA_947653375.1 uncultured Clostridium sp.
AAAAAAATTAGGATTAAGAAATGATTACTTTGATTTTTTAAATTCTAATGAAATATGTTTTTTAAAACTTCTTAACATCCGCTTCTCCCTTTACTTTTATACTAAAATAATAGGAGAAGCTTATGCTTCTCCTAATAAGATAATTATAATACTTTATTCCAATCTTAGCAATTTGCTTTATTTATTATCTTATATTTCTTTGGCTTAGCATATGTTTTTATCTAAAATTTTATTATTTCATAGGTACAACTACCGTAGAATTTTTAAAATCATAAAACATTAACCAACATCCATCGTCTTCTTTACCGTTTAAATTAACCCATGTAACAAATCCAGTTCTTCCATCATAAGGTTGTTCATCCTTATCCTTTTTACCCGGAATTGCATAAATTATATGTTTTAGATTTCCTTGAGAATCACATTTGTAGCCAAGCATAAAGTATCCATATTTCTTTATATAAGGATAGTAATTTAACATTGGATAGTAAGCTAATGTATATTTATTGTAGTTTGACATATTGCACATTTCGTGTAAATCATGTACAGCTACTTTATACCACTTAGTATACTTTAACTCATCTATACTATCATAATCTTTTTCAAATCCTTCAACTATAGATTCAAAATATTCTCCTATACTACCTCTTATTTTACCATTAATAGGGTCAAATTCCTTATTAGATTCTATCTCATCTTCATAATCTTCAAACTTCCCTCGTAAATTTTCCTTTTGGAAGTAAATCTCCTTATCTTCTTTAATGTTTTCACTTTCTTGATTTTCTTCTACTTCAATTACCTCTTTAGGAGCTTCCTCAATTCTTTCAGTATTTTCTAAAATTGTTTCTTCAACCACTTTAGCTTCTAAAGCAGACTTTTCCTTTGATTTTTCTTTAGATTTTTCTATCTTAATTTCCGGCTTTCTTGAATCTTTTTTATGTTCTTTTTCAGCAACCTTTTCTGTTGCCCTTACCCTAACTTCCTTAGCTTTTACTAAGGTATAATTTTTCCAATTCTCTGATGGCTGTTGTCCATTTAAAAAACCGCACATTACAAATATAGGTATTCCATCTTTTATTTTAGCTATTGCTGTACCAGATATCTTATCAAATTGTATATCTAAACCACCAATATTTGATATGTTATACTCCTTAGTTGCCTCTGCTTTTCCTGTCTCACTTACTTCTATTGGAGCTAAATTAATTATTTGTTTCATATCCTTTTTACAACAAATAATCATCATATAATAACTATCACTATCTTTTTTAAGATTTTGTGCATAAAAGGATATTTTACACTTATCTCCCTTTGCTTCTATCTTAGAATACCCAGATAATGATTTATCGCTAGAATTTGAATACCCACGCTCATCCTCTTGTAATATTACGAAGTTTCTATACAACCTATTATTGCTTGCCACTTTCTAGAACCCCCACTTTATATTAATTCCATATATTATATGTTTTATATATTGAAATATGTTATTAAATTTAGTAGTGGCCTTTTATATGAATAATCTATAAAATTTCATTTATACAATTTGATAATGTTGCAAATTCTTGTATAGATAAAGTTTCTCCTCTTCTCTTTGGATCAACTCCAGCCTTTTCAAATGCCTCTTCTAACTTTTCCTTTGCAGGTCCTATACTTTTAACTCCATTCCATAAAGTTTTTCTTCTCATATTAAATGAATTTCTTATAATATCAAAAAATAGTTTTTCATTATCAACCTTAACTTTAGGTTCATCTAGCCTATCAAGTCTAATAACAATTGAGTCTACCTTAGGTCTTGGAATAAAGCAATTAGGTGGGACCCTTCTTACTATACTAGTGTTACAATAATATTGTACTAATAAAGATAATGCCCCATAATCTTTATTTCCAGGTTCTGCATTCATTCTTTCAGCAACTTCTTTTTGTATCATTATTGTTAAGGATTTAAAATTATATCCTTCTTTAAGTAATTTAACTATTATAGGTGTTGTTACATAATAAGGTAAGTTTGCAACTAATTTTACACTCTTTTCATCACCTATAACTTCATTAAAATCTACCTTTAAGGCATCATTATGTATAAGAGTAAAATTAGGATTATCTCCTAATTCTTCATTTAATATAGGAATTAAATCATTATCTAGTTCTATTGCAACTACTCTTTTTGCAGTTTTTAATAACTGAGCTGTTAATGTTCCAACCCCTGGGCCTATTTCGATCGCTAAATCTTCCTTATTAACATCTGCACCTGCAACTATATCTCTAGGAACAGAATCATCAACTAGGAAATTTTGTCCTAAGCTTTTTGAAAACTTAAAATTATATTTCTTAACCAACTCAGCAGTTTTTACATCTTTTATATCCATCTATTTCTTTCCTTCCAATTCTTTATCAACATAATTAATTGCTTCTATAAACTCTTCTTTTGTAATACCATAATTATTTAACCTTGATAACATTTGATTTGCATTTCCATAACCAATTCCCAATTTATTTCCAAGCTTTATTCTTCTTTCTTTTGCATTTTTGTCTGCATTTAATTTAAAGAAAAACATATCTTGCATATCAAATATATTTTCTTTAACTTCAATAGTAACCTTTGCCCTATTTAAAGCTTCTATTATAACTTCTGGTGTAGCATTTTCTACTCCTATATCATCATCTTTAATTCCATCTTCTTGAGCAATGTATGCATGCTTTATTCCAGGAACTCTTTTAGCTATTATCTTTCTTATCTTTTCTCCAGCAAAATCTGGATCAGTTAAAACTATAACACCTTTTCTTTTTTGTGCTTCTTTTATTCTAGAAATAACTTTTGCATTTATACCAAAACCACCAACAGCTATCATCTCTGCATCAACCGCTTTTTTAACAGCAGCTACATCATCTTTTCCTTCAACAACAATAACTTCTTTAATCACAAGCCCTCTTTTCCTTTCCTTTATTATCTCTTATTAATTTATCCCCATATTTCTATTATGTCAAACCTTTAATTAGTTATAATATAAAAGTTTTAGTTAATACTTTTTAAAAACAAAAAGACAATATCAAAACAATAAAGTTTTGATATTGTCTTCTTTACTTTACCATTCTCCTGGGTAGGCTAAAATATATACTGGTACGTTATATTTTCTTCCCCAAGATTTGCATGCCGCACTTGAATTAAGAAATACATCTATAATATTTCCCTTTATAAGTCCACCTGTATCTGCTGCAATTGCTTTTCCATAATTCTCTACATAAACTAAAGAACCTAATGGTATTACTCTTGGATCAACAGCTATTGTGCTTATTCCCCCTGGATTGTAAACTGGTACTGTTCCAGTTGCAGTAATAGGGTCTCCTGAATAAGCAGTAGATTCACAATAAATTAAATCCTTATATTCCATCTTACCATCTC
>CANTHA010000143.1 GCA_947653375.1 uncultured Clostridium sp.
ATTGTATAATTAAATACACGTTGATAACATAAAAATATAGACACATAATTAAAAATCAATTAAAATGTTAGTTGCGAGACTAAACATTGGAGGTTTTTAATTATGTGTCAAGAAAATTATAACACAAAAAAGAGAGAATTTAAACAATTAACATATAAAGATAGAGTAAAAATTGAAACATTGTATAATGATGAGCATTTAAATTACACACAAATTGGAAAAATATTAGGAAAACATAGGACGACAATAAGTAGAGATATAAAATTAGGATTAGTAGAATTAGAAACATCATATTTACCAGTATGGAAATACTGTGCAGAGGTAGCACAAAGAAAAAATGAGGAAAATGAAACGGCTAAAGGAACAAATTTAAAAATAGGTAAAGATATGAAGTTAGCTAATTTTATTGAGAAAGAAATAAAAGAAGAAAAAAGTTCACCGGAAGTAATAGAGTATAAAATAAAAAAAGGAAAATTTTCAACGACATTGTGTTTTAAAACAATTTATAATTATATAGATAAACAAATATTAGAAATAGAAAGAAAAGATTTAACATATGGAAAATATATAAAAAAAGAAGAGAAGGAAAAAGAAGAAAGTGAAAGAATAAAACCAAATAAAGAAGGAAAAACAATACATGATAGACCAAAAGAAATAGAAACAAGAGAAGAAATAGGACACTGGGAAATAGATTTAGTGGAAGGATTAAGAGGAGAAAAAGAACCGTATTTATTAGTATTAAGTGAAAGAAAAACAAGAAAGGAAATCATAGAGTTAATACCAAATAAAGAAGCAAAATCAGTAGGAAAAGCATTAGATAAAATAGAAAGAAAATAAAGAAGCACTAATTAATAGTTCTAAAAATAAATATAATTTGCTTTTCTGGGATAAAGATAAAAATTCTTTTATGTCTGTGTCCTCTTCTAATTCTGCTTTTAAAAGGTTTTGTGATAAGCATAACGTTGGAAAAGGATTTGACGAAACTCAATATGTTTTAAGGCACTCATGTGCAACAAGAAAAATTGAAGCTGGTGTTCCTCCAGAAGTATTAAAAGATACACTAGGACATAAAAGTATTGATGTAACTCTTGATACTTACTTTGATGCTTTTGCAGAATATAAAAATAAATATAATCAACAAAGCGAACTATATAACAAACAACAAAATATAACTTATCTAAATTTAACTAAAGAAGAAATACTATCTACCGAATTGTCAAAAATCGAACATTCTTTAATATCTCTTTCCTTTGATGATATAGACATAAAAATGCTACAAGATACTATCAATAAAATTAAAAGTAAATATAATCTATTAAAAGAAAAAACTTCTTGATAATAATTATAACCCCTTTCTCTTTTGCATGAAAATCATTTTTTTCATGCAATTTTCATGCAGTTTTTCATGTAAATAATAAAATATAATCAATATATAATAAAACATTTTAATTTTGCTTATCTTTTAAAGTCGTTAATAATATAGCATAATTGCATCATAATAAAATATAATAGATAATAAAAAACAGGATATGAAAATCCCACTTTTTGGCTGGGCTGTCAAAAATGTACCCCCTTTCAAAGCCTCTATTTCTGCGAAAAAATCGACTTGCCTACTTGTTGGGACACATTTTTGGAACTCATTTTTTATAATTATTTATGTTTTTAGATTATTCCATTCTCCATAATTGATATTTGCCAGTTATTTCATTAACATCTTTAGTATTGCCATAAATAATAGCACCTAAATATTCTAATTTGTCATTTTCTTTTGAATTAATTGAATTAACTAATTCATCATCAGTTCTAGTATCTAACATATCTCTAGGATAATCAGCTACTAATAAATTAGGATTTTGTTTCGCTAAATCTATTGCATTTTTTAATTTTCCAGATTTAACTTTTGTTATTATAAATGGAAACTGGCTAATACCTAAATGTTCAATTCCCGTTTTATCTTTAATTATTGGTTTTCCCATTATTTCTTCATTTGAATATTTCCCTATTGAAATTGCTAAATGTCCAATTACATTTAATGCTATCTCTGGTTCAACATTTGAAGCAACAATTCCTACTATTTTTTTATCTTCATAATTCATATTTTTATTCTCCTTTATTTAAACTTTATCTATTATTAAACAAAGGAGTAGAAACATTTTCTAACACTTCTATTTTAGCCCATAATTCTCCACCATGCATTCTTCTTGAAAATCTTTCTATGCTCCTCACCTCCAATCTATTTTTGTTTTTATAATATACTATGCCACTTTTATTCCTGTATTTATAACTTCTTGAACAAAAGGTGTTTCTACATTGTCATAATCTGCTACTTCAATTAAATGTGGCTCTATACGATAATCAATGTTTCTTCGTAATTTTTTTAAATTTAATTGTTCATCAAAAGCATCTGCGCATTTTAAATCATCAGTAATAATAGCAATATCTATATCGCTATCTTCATGATTTGTTCCTTTAGCATATGAGCCAAATAAAATAATAGCTTTTACTTCATAATGTGCTAAAATTACTTCTACATACTTATTTACAATATCCATTATTTCTCCATCAATAACTCTTTTAGCCATTTCCTCAACTCCTTAATATTTTCTATCCATGTATTAGTATATTCATCTGTACATTTTAATTCAAATGTATATTTATAATCTCCATATCTTGCTTCCATATTAAAATCAGAAATAGTTTCAAGCATATCTTCTTGCTTTTCGTTTAATTTCATATTCATTTTATTCGCTAAATAAGCTAATTCATGTGTTCTAGGTGCATATGGAGCATTTTTATTTATTTTTGCATAATATGCTTTTAATAGCTTTTCTATAAGTAATTGTCCAAAAAATAGACAATATGTATTTCTCTTTTTTTCTCTTAAATCTAGCATAACATCATAATCATTATCAGAACTTTTTATCCAGTAATTCATCAAATCTATATTATCCATAGCATTCCTCTCTTTCAATATATATTATAACACTAAAACTTGTTGTTTACTATATATTAATATATTTTATAAAAAATTGAACTCATTTTTGGAACTCAAATTAACTATTCCAATTAAAAACTAGCAATAAAAATTATATTAAAAAACCGTAAAAATGTTGAAACTTCAGCATTTTCACGGTGCTTTTTGGCTGGGCTGGCTAGATTCGAACTAGCGCATGCCAGAGTCAAAGTCTGGTGCCTTACCGCTTGGCTACAGCCCAATATTATTTAATTTTATAGTCACGAATAAGTTTACTTACCAGCGACTCGCTATCGCTCCCTGCATACTATAAAATATATACATGGGGTGGAAGATGGGACTCGAACCCACGGTCTCCAGTGCCACAAACTGGCGCGT
>CANTHA010000144.1 GCA_947653375.1 uncultured Clostridium sp.
TGGCAACCCCGAACCAGTCTCAATTCTCTTTTATTTTATAAGAAAGATACCAAAACAATAATTCCTAATATTATTCTATAATATCCAAATACTTTAAAATCATGTTTCTTTATATAATTCATTAAAAATTTAATAACTAAAACAGATACAACAAATGAAACTATCATACCAACTAATAATATTGCTAATTCTATGCTAGTAAATGCAAAACCAAATTTCACAAGTTTTAATAAACTAGCTCCTAACATTGTTGGAATTGCTAAATAAAAAGTAAATTCTGCTGCATTTGGTCTTGATAATCCTATTAACAATCCTCCAATAATTGTTGCTCCTGAGCGTGAAGTTCCTGGAAATATAGCTGCTATTAATTGAAATATACCAATAATAATTGCATCTTTATATGTAATTTGTGAATTTTGTTCTTTATTAACTTTCTTATCTTTAATTTTATTTTTATTTTCGATAACTATAAATGCAATTCCAAATACTATTAATGCAATTGAAATACATACTGGATTATAAAATAATTTCTCGAAAACATCATCAAACAGCAATCCTATAACTGCTGCTGGTATACATGCAACAAGTATTTTAGTCCATAAAATAAATATATTTTTATTTATGTATGAAAGTAATCCTTTTTTCTTTACTGCTATTTCTTTATTATTAGTAAATGGCCATATATTTTTAAAATACAATAACACTACTGCTAAAATTGCTCCAAATTGTATTACTACCTGAAACATATTCCAAAACTCTGATGACACATTTTGAAATTTTACAAATTGTTCCACTAAAATTAAGTGACCCGTGCTACTTATTGGTAGCCATTCTGTAATTCCTTCAACTATACCAAACAAAATAGTTTTTATCATCTCTATAATCATCTTTCTCTCCTTTTGAGACATTTGGGACAGGTCAAAAACGTCTCATTTTATACAATTACATTATATACTAGACGAATTCGACAAAAATGAGACGTTTTTGACCTGTCCCAAATGTCTCATTGTTTCTTTTATAAATTCTGCTGTTGTTATAGGAGCTACCTTTCCTGGCAATGCTAATGCCCATATAAATTTAAAATTTTTATCCTTTACTGCCTTTTTGTCAATTCCACCTGGGTTAGAAGCTAAATCTATTAATAAACAATCGTCTTTTACATATTCTAGTCTTTCTTTTGTTAATATTTGACTTGGAACTGTATTTATTATTATATCATATTCAGATAGATTTTCTTTTAGTGTACTTATATTTGTTTCTCTATATCCATATGCTTTAATCCATGCAAAGTCCTCGTTTTTTCTTGCAGCACATGTTACCTTTGCTGATAAGCCCACTAATTTCTTAGCTAAAACTTTAGCTATTCTGCCAAATCCTAATATTAGTATATTACTCCCATGTATAATTTTATTTGTATTAGCAATTGCAATTTCAATTGTTCCTTCTGCTGTTGCTATTGTATTTAAGATTGCTAGTTCCTCTTTTTTCATTATATCTATTATTTCTACATGTTTTTCATTTGCCATATCATATACTTCTTTTGAAATACTTCCAGCTATTAAAACTTTTGAGTTTAAATGATAGATTAATTCATCAAGTAATATTTCTTTGTTACTAAATGGTGTATTTATTTGTTTTCCATTACTTGAAAGTGGAATTGGGCCTATCACTATTTCTACATCTTCATTTATTGCTTTTGATAATTTATCACAAAAAATAATATTTTTATTATTTTTTAATTCTTCTGCTTGTTCCAAACCATATACATTTATAATATTTCCTTCATTTGCAAGTATTTTTGCAAGTTCAATTATTCTTAAATCTCCACCTATTACAGCAAATTTTTTACTCATAAAACTTTCCTCCTTTATGTACTATTATATTGATTTTTAATAATTTTATGAGTATTATAATTATTCTTGTATTTCTTTTTCAAAAGATTTTTTTTGCTTTTTATCCTCTATCTTCTTAGTTTTTCCTGATTCATTTTTATTTAATTTTTTTATATCTAAATCACTTAAATTTCTAGTTAATTCACATATTTCTTCTAAATGCTCTTTTACTTTTTCCTCTTTTTTAGTCATTTTTCCTTTACTTTCTTTAGAATCACTTTCTAAATTAAATGGTATTGAAATTTTTGCCATTATAGGAATAAACATTGAATCTTTTTTTACCTTTTCAACTATTTTTTTACTATCAATATCAATTGCTATATTTATATACTTTATAGCAACATCTTTTTCTCTTTTTAGTAATGATATTTTGGCTAATTCATAATAAGCATCTGCAGATAACTCGTCCTCTTCTATTACTGATAAAAACCTTCTTTCAGCTTCTTCTAACTCTTTATAAATTAATGCTATTTGTGCTAATGAATAAATTGAATTATATGAAAGCGAATTTATTTCTGCTGCTTTTTCATAATACATTTTTGCACTTTGAAAATCATTTAACATAGTATATACAATTGCTAAATTGTAATGTAATTCGTAATTCAAAGGATTATATTTAATTGCATCTTGATATACATTTGATGCTTCTTTATATCTATCTTTTTCTATTAGTATACTTCCTAATAATTCTGATGCTTCACACATATCTGGTTTTTTTTGTAGTAAATTAAATAACATTTGAGCTGCTTCATCTTTCTTTTCTAATTGATTAAGAAGTTCTGAAACTTTATAATATGAATTATAATCTTGTTTATTTAAATCTATTGCTTGTACATATTCATCAATAGACTTTCTCATTCCGCCTTCTTGTTCATATATCTGTGCCAACATAAGATGTGCTTTATAACTATTTTGATTTTTATCTAATATATCTAATAAAGTTTGTTTTGCTTTTCTAGTATTATTAAAAAACAAATATATTTGTGCCTTTATTCTAAATAAAATTTCAAATAAACTCATATTTCTTTTTTCTAATATCATTATTAAAATTGGTAATAATATAGAAAAGATATATTTTAACATTATAAATATTATATTTAATTCTACTCCAAATAATACTTCTGCAAAATTTAATGAAATTCCAAATGCTTCTAATACTAGTATAATTACATATGTAGTATCATTTTTTTGAATCATTCTAAAGAACATGTATACAAATATTGCAAAAGACATAATTGTGAATATTAATTGTTCTATTACCATTTTTTATGCTCCTATCTCTTTGTTTTATTCTTGTATATTTTAATTCATTTTTTAATATTTGTCTAGTTATAATATACTTTAGATAGTGTCAATTTATTTCGGGAAATTTCTTAAAAAAATTTTACCCTTCAAAAT
>CANTHA010000145.1 GCA_947653375.1 uncultured Clostridium sp.
TAACTACTCCTATTATTATGAAATTATTGGAAGAAGAGTTAGATTTAAAATCTATAACAGTTATGATTCAAAAAGAGGTTGCCGATAGACTTATTGCAATTCCCGGAGAAAAGAATACAGGAGCAATAACATATGCTATATATTATTATACTGAAGCACATGAAATAATGGAAGTTCCAAATAATTCATTTATTCCTGAACCTGAAGTTACATCAAAGGTGATAAAATTAAATATAAGAAAAGATCCTATAGTTAAAGTTGAAAATAAAGAGCTGATGTTTAAAATAATAAGAAGTGCTTATATGCAAAGGAGAAAAACTTTATTGAATTCATTAACAAATTCAAAGGTATTTAACAACAAAGAAGAAGGTGTTTTGATATTAAAAGAGCTAAACTTAAAAGAGGATATTAGAGCAGAAAAATTAACTCTACAAGATTTTGTTAATATTACAAATAAAATTTTGAAATAATCTATTCCATTTTAGTTTAATTCATGTTATAATAAATTATAGAATATGCAAAGGAGAATGTTATGAATCAGATTTTAATAACAAAAAAATTGTATATAACACCTGAACTGAAAAAGAAAAAGAGGATTTATAAAATCAATTTTATTTTGTCAGTTTTTTTTGCGATTGTTCTAATTTCCTTATATGTATATTCTGAATATGATAGAAATAAAAGTGAAGAAGTTTCTCAAGCATTATTGAATGATGTTAAAGTTGAAGATACAACAGTTGCAAAGAAAAATACGTTAGTTGTATTATTGGATGATGAAGAGGCAGGATTATATGGGAATCAAGAGTCAGAAGAAGAGGTACAACAATCACAACAAATACAAAAAACAGTGCAAACAACTGATTCTGGTTTTAGATATACTACAGTAGCTACAGTTAATATTCCAAAATTAAATTTAAAGTATGCAGTTTTAGATGGTGAAACAGATTCAGAAAAAGAAACAGAGGCTTTATTAAAAATTTCACCTACAAAGTTTTGGGGTCCAGAACCAAATGAAGTTGGTAACTTTTGTATAGTTGGTCATAATTACAGAAATACAAAGTTTTTTAGTAAAGTTCCTACTTTAGTAAATGGTGATATAATTGAACTTACAGATTTATCTGGTAAAACTACAAAATATAGAGTTTATAATAAATATCAAGTTGATCCTACAGATGTTAGTTGTACTACTCAATTGACAAATGGAAATAAAGAGGTTACTTTAATAACTTGTACAGATGATAGTAAATACAGAGTTGTTATAAAGGCAAGAGAAGTTAAATAATATTTTTAAAATATATATGAGAGTATTCTATGAAGTGAACCGAAATTGTTAGATAATGTGTTTGACAATGGAGGTTTACTTTTTTGTATTAAGATGTTTGAAAATATTGGAGAAATTCATTGAGAAAAAGAGATTATTATGATAAAATATCATTTAATTATAAATATTAATAATTAAGGAGCCATTATGAAAGAGGAAGATTTAAAAGGTTTAGAAAATAAATTATGGGAAGCAGCAGACAAAATGAGGGGTGCTGTTCCTGTTTCAAGTTATAAATTTATAGTATTAGGATTAATATTTTTGAAATATATATCAGATTCATTCGAAGAAAAGTATCAAGAATTAGTAGAAGAAGGATTTGGATTAGAAAATGACAGAGATTCATATATGGCTGAAAATATATTTTATGTTCCTGCAAAAGCTAGGTGGGAGTATCTAAATGCTCACTCAAAAGATACAAATATAGGGCAGACTATAGATGAAGCATTAGAAGAAATAGAAAAAGAAAATCCGACTTTAAGAGGTGTCTTAATAAAACAATATAATAGTCCAGATTATAAAAATGTAAATTTAGGTGAATTAATAGATGTATTTACTAATATAAAGATAGGCAATAAAGAAGCACAAGACAAAGATATTTTAGGAAGAATATATGAATATTTTTTAGGGCAATTTGCTTCTAATGAATTGCAAAAAGGTGGAGAATTTTATACACCAGCTTGTCTAGTTAGAACAATGGTAGAATGTATAGAGCCATATAAAGGAAGAATTTATGATCCAGCTTGTGGTTCTGGAGGTATGTTTGTCCAAAGTATGAAATTTATACAAAGACATCAAGGAAATATTAATGATTTAAATATATTTGGACAGGAAAAAAATCCAACAACATGGAAATTAGCTAAAATGAATTTAGCAATAAGAGGATTAAATAACGAAGGATTAGGAAAATTTGCAGATGATACATTTCATAACGATTTACACAAAGATTTGAAAGCAGATTTTGTTTTAGCAAATCCACCATTTAATATTTCTGATTGGGGACAAGAAAAATTAGTAGATGATCCAAGATGGAAATATGGTACACCACCAAAAGGAAACGCTAACTTTGCTTGGGTTCAACATATGGTATCTAAACTATCTATAAATGGAAAAGCAGCAATTATACTTGCAAATGGTTCATTATCTAGTAATACAGGTGGAGAAGGAGAAATAAGAAAAGAACTAATTGAGGCTGAAAGAGATGGGGATTTAGTAGATTGTATAATAGCTATGCCATCTAACTTATTCTATACAGTAACTATTCCTTGTAGTATTTGGATTTTAAATAGAAATAAAAAACAGAAGGGAAAAACTTTATTTATAGATGCTAGAAATTTAGGAACAATGGTTACAAGAAAATTAAGGGAATTATCTGAAAATGATATAGAAAAAATTGCTAGTACTTATCATAATTTTCAAAATAATAAAGATTATGTGGATATAGCAGGTTTTTGTAAAGTTGCTACAATTGATGAAATTAAAGAAAATAATTATGTACTTACTCCAGGAAGATATGTTGGAGCAGAAGAACAAGAAGATGATGGGATTCCTTTTGAAGAAAAAATGAAAACATTGACATCTGAACTTGCTAAACAATTTGAGGAGTCTCATGAGTTGGAAGATGAGATTAGGAAGAACTTGGAGGATATTGGGTATGGAATTTAGAAAAGTAAAATTAAAAGACATAGGAGAAATTATAGGTGGTTCAACACCATCAACTAAAAATACTAACTATTATAATGGTAATATTTCATGGATAACTCCAAAAGATTTGACAGGTTATAGAAATATATTCATTGAAAAAGGAGAAAGAAATATTACAGAAGAAGGTTTTTCTAGTTGTTCAACAAGAATGTTACCCAAAGGAACTGTTTTGTTTTCTTCAAGAGCTCCAATTGGGTATGTAGCTATTGCAAAGAACGAATTATGTACAAATCAAGGATTTAAAAG
>CANTHA010000146.1 GCA_947653375.1 uncultured Clostridium sp.
TTTTTTGTTGCATCTGCACTATTGTTTGTATTTGTATTATTTATACTATTTGTATTATTTATACTATTTGAAGTATTTGTACTTTTTGATTTTTTAGTGTTAACTCCTCTTTTATCTAAAAATTCTTCTGCATCCATTGTTTTATCATTTACAGCAATATAATAATTCTTCTTTCCTCCACTTATAGTCATATATATATCATCTGCAATAGTTGCAAATAATTCTTCACCAGATGAATTAATTAATGTATACTTTCCATCTTCTGATGCTACTATAACATTATAATTAGGTATAACTAATAAATTTAAAGCATTTTTATTACTAGAAGCTTTATACCCTAAATTATCATATTTAAAATCAACTACTTTATTTCCTTTTTTATTAAATAATCCCCATTTTTCATCTTGTTGCACTGGTATTAGATTATCTACTAGTATATATTTATTTTTTATATTATTTGTTTCAAATGGTGTTATATCAATACCTATTGCATCATTTTCAGCATGTATTTTTATGTTACCATTAAAATCTACTGCACCAAATTTTCCATCTTTCTCTACTAAATATAGTTCTGCATCACTATCCAATAATTCAATATTATCATATATTATTTGTACTTTTGTATCCTTTGTTTTTGATAAAATTCCTTTCTTCCCATTACTAGATACAAGAAAATCTCCCGTATTTGGTAAATATGTAATATTTTCGTATTTTGCTTCTAATATAATATTTCCATTTAAATCAATAACACCAAAATTTTCTCCATTTTTTACTACTAATATATTATTAACCACAGCTTTTTGATTTACAAATGTAGAATCTATTTGTGTATATCCGTAATCTAAAATTGCACTTGAATAATTCTCTATTAAATATGGTGTTGTAAACATATATATTCTATTTTTATTTCTATCATATTCAAATGTAACATTAAATATCTTTTCTATCGTTTCTTCTGTACCATATAATATTCCATTTACAGCTTTTATCGGTTTCTTTGTATATACATATTCATAATTTGAATTCTCATTATCTAAATCTAATTTATATATCTTATTTGTTCCTAACTCTATGTTTGCAATTTCATTTTCACTTTGAACATAACATTTACTAGCTTCTTCTGATTTTTCTCCATATTCTCCATTAAAACTTTCATAATTAAAATATTGTGCTGAATTTTTAATTGGAAAATATACAGTTCCATCGTTTTCAATTAATAACATATCTTTTAATTTAGTATTTATTTCATTATTTAATGATAACTTCAATTTACTATCTTCTAAATAAACTAAATATACAATTATTGCAATTATAAGTATAACTACTACAACAATTGAAACTAATATAATTCTACTAATAATTTTTTTATTATCTTTTTTATTTGTCTTTTTAAAGCTTTCATCGACTATATTCATTATAACCTCCACACATAATTAATTATTATTAAATTATTAATTATAACCATATTTTTTATAAAATTCTTCTTTAAATGTGGCTAAATTATTATTCTCTATTTCTATTCTAACTCTTTCCATTAAATTAGTCAAGAATCTTAAATTATGTATTGATAATAATCTAACACCTAAAATTTCATTAGCTTTTATTAAGTGTCTAATATAAGCTCTTGAGTAATTTTTACAAGTATAGCAATCACATTCTGAATCTAAAGGTGTCCAATCTCTTTCATATGTTGCATTTCTTACTACAACTTTTCCATCCCATGTCATTGCAGTTCCATTTCTTGCAATTCTTGTAGGTAAAACGCAATCACACATATCTATTCCAGCAATTGCTGCTTCTATTAAATAATCTGGTGTTCCCACTCCCATTAAATATCTTGGCTTATTTTTAGGCATTAATGGTGCTGTATATTTTAATATATCTATAAATTCTTCTTTTGGCTCTCCAACACTAATTCCACCAATTGCATATCCAGGTAAATCAAGTTCTATTAAATCTTTTGCACTTTTTTCTCTTAAATCTTTATAAAATCCACCCTGAATAATTCCAAACAAAGCTTGTTTATTAACTGTAGTATGAGCATCTTTACAACGTTTTGCCCATCTTGTTGTTCTTTCCATTGATTGTTTTGTATATTCATAAGTTGAAGGATATGGGCAACATTCATCAAATGCCATTATTATATCTGCACCTAAATCTTCTTCTATTTCCATCACTGACTCAGGAGAAAAGAAATGTTTGCTTCCATCTAAATGTGATTTAAACTCAACTCCTTCTTCATGAATTGTCCTTAAATCTCCTAAACTGAACACTTGAAATCCTCCACTATCTGTTAAAATAGGTCTGTCCCATTTCATAAAATGGTGAAGCCCTCCTGCTTCCTTTACTATCTTATTCCCTGGTCTTAAATATAAATGATATGTATTTGATAAAATTATTTGGGCATTTACCTCATTTTTTAACTCTTCTGGAGTCATTGACTTTACAGTTGCCTGTGTTCCAACTGGCATAAATACTGGTGTTTGTATATCTCCATGTGGTGTATGTATTACTCCTCTTCTTGCTCCTGTTTGTTTACATTCATGTAATAATTCATATGTTACTGCTGATTTCATTTTTCCTCCTTTGTGACAAAAGGGTCGGGTTTATATGTCACATTTTTTGAAATTATTATTTAATTTAGTTATAGAATATTTAATTTTATGTGACATATAACCCCGACCCTTTTGTCACATTTATTATATAAATAACCTTCTTATAGTTTCTCGTCCTACTCCTATTACTTTTTCTAGGTCTCTATATGTAACTTTATAATCTTTCTTTAATATTTTGCAAATGTCATATAAATTTTCTTTTTGTTCTTTTAATTTTTTCTTATCTAAACCATTTTTTTCTAAATATATATTAAAAATTTCTTCTACTTCTTCTAATTTCAACTTCTTAAAGTTTATTGTGTATGTAATATCACTTTTATTTTTTATATGAAGTTGTATAAATTGATTTTTAGATTCAAATATATTAATGGTATCTTTGAATTTTCCATTTAATATATCATTATAACTACTAAATTCATATTTTCTTGCATTTGGCAAATTTTGTAAACTTCTAATAGTGTAAAATGGTTTCGGAATAGAAAAAAAGAAAGTCCTTTGATATAATTAGTTGAACAAAAAAATATCAAAGAAAGGACTTTCTTATGAAACCTATTATATCACAAAATT
>CANTHA010000147.1 GCA_947653375.1 uncultured Clostridium sp.
TACAGTATATGTATCAAATGCTTTTACTTTTCTTAAATATGCAATTAATGTTTGATTTCCTGCTAATCTTTTCTTAATCATAGAAACAGGTTTAGTATTATCAGAAGGTTGCCATTTACAATCAATTTCTTTTGAAGTTAATAAATATTTTCCCATCTTTTCTAAACAATAAATTCTATAAATTCCTTTTCCTTCATCAGAATTAAAGTAATATCTAGTTAATATTTTTGATTTTACTAATTGTTCTAATTTATTGTTTAACTTATCTTGTGACTTTGGGTCAATTCCTTTTATTTCAAGCATTTGATATAATTGTCTTGAAGTTATAAATTCAAATTCATTAACTAAATCTAATATAGCAAAATGAATCTCATTTATATGTCCTATATTAATTTTATGAACAATTTGGTTCATGGAAACATATCCATCTTTTCCATCAAATGTTTTAATCTCTCCTTCTCTTATAGCAAAAGGTGATACTTGTGCTTTTATTTGATTATCTTCAATCATTCTAAATCCTCCTTTATTTTTTATATACTTTTATATAATTATTAATTTTACCTTTTTCTTTTCTTTATCTATTTTTCTAATATATACCTCTACAGATTGTCCATACTCTAGCCCTTCTTTATATTCTGCCATTCCTACTAAATTTGGTGTTAGCTCTATGAATATACCGTTTTTATTCTTTTCTGTTTCTCTAACGATACCTTTTACATTTGTACCTTGTATAAACTTTTCTGCATTTTCTTCCCATGTTCCTAATGTTTCTTTATATGATAAAATTACTTTACCAGTATCTTTATCTATAGATTTTACCACAACTTTCACATTTTGTCCAATATTTAGTCTTTCATATGGAGTTTTTATTCTTGCAATTGATAAATCTTCAATATATACTAACCCTACTACTCCTCCTCCAATTTCAATAAATGCACCATATGGTTTTATACTTTTTACTATTCCTGTTATTATCTGCCCAACCTTTAATTCACTTTTTATCCATTCTAATGCCTCTTGTTGTACATCTTTTCTTGATAAGATAACTTTATTATCTTTAGTAAATTCTTTTACTTTAAATTGAACTAATTTATGTACTTTACCTATACATAAATTTTCTTTAGGAAGTCCATTTTCTTGTATATTAATTCCTTCAATTTCTTCTCTTGGTATTATTCCATCCATTTGATTTTCAAGTTTTATATGTAAGTTATACTCATTATCACATCTATGTACTAATCCCTGTAAAGTAGCGTTTGTTTCAATATATTCATCTATATCATATATATTTAATGGTGTAATTTCCTTATTCCATCCTTCTGGCATCAATTTAAAAGTATTCATTTGTTCATTATTCTCCTTTTTCTTATGTTTGTTATATTATATAAATATTTTAAAGAGTTGTAAATAGTTTTTACATGATTGTAAGAACCTCTCTATTAGTCAAATATCTCCACTTTCCAAGAGGTATATCTTTCACACCAATTCCAGCTATTTTACTTCTATGCAATGCCAATACTTTATGATTTATAGCTTCGCACATCTTTCTTACTTGTCTATTTTTTCCCTCATGAATAGTAATCTCTAATCTAGATTGTTCCTTTTCCTCATCAGTTTTTAATATCTTAATCTTTGCAGGTCTTGTAACATAATCTTCAATTTTCACTCCGCGTTTTAGACATTCAATTTCTTCTTTAGTTACAATTCCACTTATTGTAACAGTATATGTCTTTTCTATTTCATGTTTTGGGTGTGTAACCTTATATACAAAATCACCATCATTTGTAAGTATTAGAGCTCCTGATGTATACATGTCAAGTCTTCCAACAGGTACCAGTCTTTTATTAATTTTAACTAAATCAACAACTGAATCCCTATCAAATTGGTCTTTTACAGTAGTTACAAATCCAATAGGTTTATTCAAAAGAATATACACTTTTTCCTCTTCTAGTTTTATTTTTCTACCTTCATATACGACTTTATCTTTATCTGGATTTACCTTTGTTCCTAGTTCTGTCACAATCTCTCCATTTACAATTATCTTTCCATTTACAATTAATTCTTCTGCTTTTCTTCTTGAAGCAACCCCAGCTTCTGATAAGAATTTTTGCAATCTTACTTGTTCCAAATTATAATCCCTTCTATCTCTTTAATTCTTCTAATATATTTTGTAAGTATTCTGGCAATTGAGCCTCTAAAAACATCTCTTTATTTGTAGTTGGGTGTTTGAATTTTAAGCTCTTTGCATGTAAACATTGACCTTCTATTCCCCACTCATTTTTTCCATTTGAATATGTAGTATCACCTATAACGGGGTATCCTATTTTAGATAAATGAACTCTTATTTGATGTGTTCTTCCTGTTTCAATTTTAACTTCTAACAAAGTACAATTATTATTTAAAAATCTTCCTATTACTTTAAAATGAGTAATTGCTTCTTTTCCCTTTTCTGTAACTGCCATCTTTTTCCTATCTTTAGTACTTCTTCCAATTGGCATTGAAATAGTTGCTTCATTTTCCTTTACTATTCCTCGTACTAGTGCAATATAGGTTTTTTCTACTTTATGATTTTTTATTTGCTCACTTAAATTAATATGTGAAATATCATTTTTAGCTATAATCAAAATACCTGATGTATCTTTATCTAATCTATGAACAATACCTGGTCTTATTTCTCCACCAATTCCAGATAGTGAATCCTTACAAATTGCCATTATTGCATTTACCAAAGTTCCATCTGGATTTCCGTTTGCAGGGTGTACAACTAATCCCTTTGGTTTATTTACTACTATAATATCTGTATCTTCATATATTATTTCAATAGGTATATTTTGTGCTTTTAAAGTAATTTCTTTAGGCTTGTCTTCCTCAATTGTTATATAATCATCTTTTTGCACTTTGTATGATGATTTTGTCAATCTCTTATTTACCAAAATTTTACCTTCTTTAATTAACCTTTGAATTGTTACCCTAGATATATTTTCATTTATTTTAGATAAATACATATCAATTCTTTGATTTTGATTTTCTTCCTTTACAGTTAATTTTTTCATTATTTTCTCCTATTTATTACTTCTCCATTCTTTTACTGTAAATACAGCAAATATTGCTGCTACTGATACCCAACCAATTACAGTACATATATCTGCAAAATTAAATA
>CANTHA010000148.1 GCA_947653375.1 uncultured Clostridium sp.
ATATTGAGACAATAAAAAAAATACATGAAGACATTATTGATATTGATGATAAACATATATTAATTCCTGAATTTCCTAATAGAGATATATGGTTTGAACAAGAAACAATAAATATATTAGGAAAATTAAATTATAATATTAATAATATTAAAGAAACAAAATATAAAGAATTATTTTTATTAATATTTTTATCAATTTTAAATAGCTGTGCAAGAAGAAGAAAGACATGGAATTTAGGTTATTTGGCTGATAATGTTATGCCAAATTTAGATAGAAATGCTGACCCTATAAAACTTTTTAATAAAAAAGTAAAAGAATTATTAAAATCAGAAGATATTTTGACAAAAATTAATGTTAATGTAAAATGTATAGAATCTGATATTATGAAATTTAGTGCAACTAATATTGATTTAGTTGTAACATCACCTCCATATCCATTTGCAGTAGACTTTATAAAATATCATAGACTAGCATTATACTGGCTAGAAAAAGATGTAGAAGAATTATCTGAAGAAGAAGTAGGTGCTAGAAATAAAAGATCTAGAAAAAATAGTGTTAATGAATTTTATATCCAAATGGAACAAATATATTTACATATTATGAATATGGTAAAAAATAATGGATATTGGTGTATGACAATAGGAGATACAACTAGAAATAAAGAAAAAATCAGTTTTGTAAATTGGTCTATTGATTTATTTCAAAACAATGGCTGGAAGTTAGAAACAAAGAAGTTTCGAGATTTAAAAAATCAAACTATGGCTCAAAAAAGAATAAAAAAAGAAGCGGTTTTAGTTTTTAGAAAATTGTAATATAAAATTTAAAAAATAAGAAAGTATTGTAGAAATAACTACAATGCTTTCTTATATAGTTTTTATTCTATTTTATGTAATAATCGAAATGCAAATACATTTTATAATTAATAAAAATTAATTACTTCTTGAAGGTATATAAGGTATAAGTCTTGTAGCGAAGTCACTAAAGTTTTGAGATTGAAGAATAACTCTTCCAGGTCCAGTAAGTTTTGTTAAAAATAAACCTTCTCCTCCTAAAAAGATATTTCCTAATCCTTTTACAGTTTCAATTTCATATGATACAGATGGTTGAAAAGCTACGACATTTCCTGTATCAACTTTTAAAACTTCACCTGGTTGTAAATCTTTTTGAATAGTATCACCATCAACTTCAAGAAATAATCTACCACTTCCATGAGCACGTTGAAGTATAAAACCTTCTCCACCAAATAGTCCTGCACTTATTTTTTTTGTAAGAGTAACTTCTGTATTTACTGTATTTTCAGCACATAAAAAAGCACCTTTTTGTAATATAAGACCATCTGACATTTTTGATAAATCTACTGAAATAATAGTTCCTGGAACTGTAGATGCAAAAGCTATTACAGCATTATCTCTTTGAGCTGTATAATTTGCCATAAACATTGACTCTCCTGAAAATTTTCTTCCAATACTTTTCATGATACCACCTCTTGCATTGGTATTCATTTCAATTCCTTCACTTTGATATGCCATTCCTCCTGATTGAGTATAAATAGTTTCTCCTGAATTTAATGACATTTCAACCACAGGAACAGTTTGTCCTAAAATTTTATATTCCATAATATTCCTCCTTAATATTTTTATATAAAAATTATATTTATTAAATAATTAAAAGTCAATATAAAAAATATTACAATTGTGTTACTAAAAATTTTCAGAGTTTATACAAAAGTTATAATATTATTAAAATAGTATAATTTGCTGGTCAGACTAATCATATAAAGTAGTTTTATTTTAATTCAAATATATAAGAGTTAATTTAGCTTATCTGTATTAATAAATGTCTTACCAAACTGCGCATTATTTCATTTTAATATATATTATAACTTTTGTTAAAAAAAGACCGAAACTAGAAATGATAATTTTATTGATTTTTAGTCAAAAATAGTATAATATATAAATGATAGGAGAGTGATAATGTGATAGAAATAGAAGAAAGTTTAAAAACACTTAAACTAATAAAACAAAAAATAAAAGATTTGGGTGAGTCACTTTGACATAGTTAAATTGGGACAAGAATTAAAACAATTAGAAGAAGAAACAGCCAAGCAAGATTTCTGGAATAATTCAAGTAAATCTAACAAAATATTATTACAAATAAAAAAAATAAAGAATAAATGCAATAAATATAATATGATAAAACAAGAAACAGAAAATCTTTTAGAATTAATAGAATTAGTTCAATTAGAAAATGATACAGAAATTATAAATGATATAATTCAAAATACTTTAAAAATGAAAAAGGAAGTAGAAAAGTTTGAATTAGAAACATTATTATGTGGTAAATATGATAATAATAATGCTATTATTACAATACATCCTGGAGCAGGAGGGACAGAATCTCAAGATTGGGCTGAAATGCTATATAGAATGTATACAAGATGGGCAACAAAAAATAATTATAAAGTAAAAGAACTAGATTATTTAGATGGGGAAGAAGCAGGTCTTAAAAGTGTTACTTTTGAAATTATGGGAGAAAACGCATATGGATATATGAAATGTGAAAAGGGAGTACATAGATTAGTTAGAATTTCTCCATTTGATGCAGGTGGAAGGAGGCATACTTCATTTGCATCAATTGAAGTATTACCAGAAATAACAGATGATATTGAAATAGAAATAAATAGTGATGATTTAAGAATTGATACATATCGTGCATCACGGTGCAGGAGGACAACATATAAACAAAACTTCTTCAGCAGTTAGAATTACACATATTCCTACAAATATTGTAGTAGCTTGTCAATCAGAACGTTCACAAATTCAAAATAGAGAAACAGCAATGAAGATGCTTAAATCTAAACTATTAGATTTAAAAGAAAAAGAGCAAAAAGATAAAATTGAAGATTTAAAAGGAGAACAAAAAGAAATAGCATGGGGAAGTCAAATTCGTTCTTATGTATTTTGCCCATATACAATGGTAAAAGATCATAGAACAAATTATGAGGTTGGAAATGTAGAAGCTGTAATGAATGGTGATATTGATGC
>CANTHA010000149.1 GCA_947653375.1 uncultured Clostridium sp.
CTCTTAACTTTTTATTTATAATCTTTTCCTAATATTATTGTTACATCTACTTTATTAGAAGTTGTTGTTTCACTTGATGATATATTTCCTTTTCCTATAACTTGTTTTATATTATTTAATAAACTATCTGAAACACCTTTTTTATTTATAATTGTTGTAACTGAAGTTGTATTTGTACTTCCTGTTCTAGATACATTGTATCCTGCTCCTTTTAAATCGCTTACTGCATTTTGTAATAATTTGTTATCTCCACTTCCATTTAATATTTCAAGTTTTATAGAAGATTTACTAGAATTATTTGAATTCATAGTACTTTCTCCATTATTATTTTCATCTATATCTCTATCATAAAATAATTCTTGAATTAGTTTTAATGTTTCTTCTTTATCTACAATAAATATACTGACATTGTTAGTAGTACTCCAGTCAGGTGCAGTTCCTGGTAATGTTTCTGTCAATAAATTATCTGTATTAAATTCAACTGCATATGGAACATAGTCTTTTGCTACATTAAAATCAACATTTGTTATTACATTTTCCTTTGCTACATCTAATATTTGACCAACTTTAAATATATTTTCTGGTTTTAATGTCTGTTTCATTACCTGCATAATGAATTCTCTTTGTGTACGCATTCTACCTAAATCATTATCTCCATATTCTTCTGGATATGATGTTCCATTATTATTATGTCTAAATCTTACTAATTGCTCAGCTTTATCTCCATCTAATTTCTGTTCTCCTGCTTTTAAATGAATATGTAAATTTTGAGATCTATCATCATAATCCATATTTATCGGTACATTAAATGTTACTCCACCTATTACATCAACTAGCTTTATTAGGGCTTCTGTTTTTATTATTACATAGTATTCTATATTTAATCCTGTTATTTTATTCACTGCATCTAAAGTCGTTTTTGCGTCTTTCTTTCTACTATATAATGCATTCATTTTTTCATAAGCTGTTGCTTTTTTTGTATTTTTTCCTGTATAAGTATCTCTAGGAATTGATAATAATGTTGCTTTTTGTGTATTTGGATTATAGGATGCAACCATTATTGTATCTGTTAGTTCTACTCCTTCCTGATCTGTACTTATTCCTAATAATAATACTCTGAATTCACCTAAATTTTTCTTTGTATTTTCATCATGACCTACCATTGTTGCTAACATTCCACTTAGCCCCCAGCCATTTTTATAAACTTTATATGCAAAACAGCTACCTGCTATTAGTAAGATTAATATAATAAATAATAATATCCTTTTCCATAATTTCTTTTTTTTACTTTTTTTATTACTAGAATTTATTCTTTTGTTTTTAGTACTTTTATCCAAACTTCTCACTCCTACAATTTCATGATATTAGTATAACAAATATAGTTAAAAAACGCAATAAATATATATTAATTATTTAAAAATAACTCAAATATATTTGTACTATACATTGTGTTTGTTATTAATGTTTCCTTTATAATTTTATTAGCTTCATTTTCTGGATTTACTTGGCAATACATCTTTATAATTAATAAAATTGTATATACAATTATTATACCAATTATCAGTCCATATACAATTCCCCCTACTTTATTGCACTGCTGAATTATTGGTAAATTTGTTATAACATTTGTACAAGAAGATATAATAAATAATATTAATCTTGAAAGTAAAAATAATGTTATTGTAGTACATATATAAATTATATTTATTGTTAAATTTTTAGTCATTTCTGGCATCATTACCTTCTTTGCATTATCTAATGCATATTCTGTAAGCTCTTTATCTTCTTTTTTATCATTTTTTTCTAATTTACTTAAAATTGTATTTTCTATATTCTCATCTATTTGTGTATTATTTATTATTAAATCGCCAATTGGTCTATATAGAATAAAAGTAATTAATATTGCAATTATTAAATTTAGTAGTTTAAGTCCTACCTTTACTAATCCCTTTTTATAACCATAAAATACACATAGAAGTATGAATAATATAACTATTATATCTATAATCCACCACATTTTATTCTCCTATAAATTTATTATTTCTATTTTATCTCTATAAATAATTCCAGCTAATGTGTTTGACACTACAATATTTGTTATTTCTTGGTTTGCAATATATCTTTTTATTAGCCATCCATCTTTGTTTATAAATTCGACCTCTGTTCCTAAGTTTAATGATATTACATCTCCATATGTATATAATTCTTTTGTTACATCATCAGTTTTATATTCTTTTTGAGATTTATTATCTGTATTTGTTAGTGTAATTAGTGAATTTGCAGTAAAAAGTCCTGATGATTTTTCTTCCACAGAAACTATACTATTTGATAATTCTACTGACTGAAAAATAATCTTTCTTTCTTTATTGTCAAATAATATGTCTTCTTTCCCATTTTCTATAATATAAATAGAGTCTGTATACATACATATTAGTTTTTCTTTGTCTTGATATTCTATGTTTGTAATAAGCTTTCCGCTTTCACTTTGATATATATTTTCTACTGAATTCGTTGGGTCTGAACTTGCTTTATCTATTGATATTATTTTAATGTTTGACTGAATTATAGTTCCTGACGTATCTATTTCAGCAACTGCTAAATGCTTATTATCATTTGAAATACTTACATCTACTGTTCTTGTTGAAGATAAATATGTTTTAAATAATTCTTTTCCTTGTGGATTATAAACTGCTATTACTGTTTTGTGAATAGTATCTGAAATTACAACTGCAACATAACCGTTTTTATTCACATAGACTTGAGAAATACTGCCTTCAACGCTATTTTCCCAAATAACTTCTTTATCTGATATTGTATATAATTTCTGCCCTTTTGATTCTGCAATAGTTAAAAATCTATTTGACGAGCTAAATATTGGATTAGATACTAATATATCTAATTCCTCTTCTTTGTTTCCATTATTATTATAAATTGTAAATATATTTTTATTTAATATGCCAATATACTTATTAAATGCATAAATATTCTTATCCTGTTCTTCTTTTAACTCAATTACTGTTACCTTATCTTGTAACACTTCTTT
>CANTHA010000150.1 GCA_947653375.1 uncultured Clostridium sp.
TTTTGTTGTAATTAAAATTGCATAGTCTATTGTAGCTCCTAGTTGAATTGTTCCAATTACAATTGAAGCAACAAAAGGTAATGTTGTATTTGTATATGCTGGTATCCCCATATTTATAAATATGGCAAATTCTATTGCAATCATTAATATTATTGGTAATGATATTGACTTTAAGACAAATATCATTATTATAAATATAACTCCTATTGATACAGTATTTACACTATTGAAATCATGATCAGCAATTTCAACTAAATCTTTCATAAGTGGTCCTTCACCTGCCACTAGTGCATTTTCATCATATTCTTTTATAATATTATTTACTTGCTCAATTTGATTGTTTAACTCATCTGTTGCTAAATCATAACTTGAATTTATAATTAACAATTGATATTTATCATTTTCAAAAACTGATTTAATATCATCTGATAACATTTGTTCTGGTAATTCTGAACCTGCTATTTTTGAATATCCTAATGACCATTCGATTCCATCTATTTTTTCTATTTTATCTAACATTTCATTTAGCTTATAATTAGGTATATCTTTATTTACTAATGCAATTTCTGTTGAAACCATATTAAATTTTTCTTTTAACTCATTATTTGCTTGAACACTTTGTAGTGAACTTGGTAATGATTTATCTAAATTATAATATACCTCTGTATGTGTGTACCCCCATATTGCAAATGGTAATATAACTAAAAATATAATTATAATTGCAAGATGATGTTTTATATTAAAGTTTTTTATATGTGTAAATTTAGGTAAAATTTCTCTATGTCTTGTTTTTTCTATTGATTTATCAAATACTAGTATAAGTGCTGGTAATACTGTTGCAACACATATCAACCCTAATAGTACTCCTTTTGCCATAACTATTCCTATATCTCTTCCTAATGTTAAATTCATACTGCAAAGTGCAAGAAACCCAGCTATTGTTGTTAATGAACTTCCTACTACTGAACCTAATGTCTTTTCTATTGCATGTGCCATTGCTTCATCTTTATTTTTATATTTTTCTTTCTCTGCCTTGTAACTATGGTATAAGAATATTGCAAAATCCATCGTTACACCTAATTGAAGAACTGCACTTATTGCTTTTGTTATATAAGATATTTCTCCTAAAAATATATTTGATCCCATATTATATAAAATTGCAATTCCTATATTTAATAATAAAAATATTGGTGCAATATATGAATCTAATGCTATTTGTAAAACTATGAAACATAGTAATACTGCTACTATTACATATACTGCTACTTCTGAATTTGAAATATCTCTTGTATCTACTACTGTAGCTGACATTCCGCTTATCATACATTGTCCCTTTGTTATGTCTCTTAATGTTTCTATTGTTTTTATTGTGGCATCTGAAGAAATTCCTTCTTTAAAAGTAACTAGTATTGCTGTCTCTCCATCTTTATATATTTTATTTGAAATTTCATCTGGTAACATTTCTACTGGAATATTACTTCCCAATACGTCTGATATTCCTATTACTTTTTCTACATTATCTAATTTCTTGAACTTATCCTCTAATTTTTGTATATCTTTTGTAGGCATTTCTTTAACTAATACTACTGAAAAAGATCCCATATTGAATTCTTCAGATAGTATATTTTCACCTTTTATTGTTTCAATTTCACTTGGTAAATACACTAAAATATCATAATTTATCCTAGTTGTTACCATTCCTATAATTGAAGGTATTAACAATATTAGTGCTATTATTAAAATTAGTTTTTTGTGCTTACATACTTTTTCTCCGAATTTTAACATAATCTTCTCCTTTCTATTGTGACCAATAGTCACTTTCAATATAATAACACTTTTATGACCATTAGTCAATATATTATATGAAATTTTTAAGAAGTTTGTTTATTTTATTAAAATTTTAAGTTTCAACTTTTTATTTTAATATAAAAGTTATAATATATAGTAAAAACACTATGCACAGTTTGGGAAGACATTTATTACTATAGATAACCTAGATTAACTCTTCTATATTTGAATTTATTAAACTAACTTATATGATTAGTCTGACCAGCAAATAGTGCTTTTTAATATATATTATAACTTTTGTACAAACTAATCATTTTAAAAATCGAAATTTTAGTCTTAAAATATATTGACTAAAAGTCAAAATTATGCAATAATTTTAATGGAGTGATTATATGAATTTAGATAAAAAAAGTGATAATAAAGAGAATAGATTATTAAATACTGCATTTAAGCTATTTACAGAAAAAGGTGTTAAACATACTTCTATACAAGAAATTGTTGATAATGCAAGTGTTGCAAAAGGTACCTTTTATTTATATTTTAAAGATAAATATGAAATTAGAGATATTTTAATTGCAAAAAAATCAGAAAAATTATTTAATGAAGCTCTTTCCTCTTTAAGGAATAGCTATATTTCTAATTTCTCTGATCAAATTATATATGTAATTAATTATGTTATAGATGAATTAACTAACAACCCTATTTTACTTAAATTTATTTCAAAAAATTTATCATGGGGTGTTTATAACAAAACTGTTCAAAATATTTATGAAGCTGATAAGTCTAAAGAAAATAGCCTTCATAATTTATTCATTAAAGGCGTTTCTGATAATAATATTAAAATTAAAAATCCAGATGTTACACTTTTTATGATTATAGAATTAGTTAGTTCTACTTGTTTTAATTCTATATTATACAATGATCCTCTTCCTATTGAAGAATTTAAACCTTTTTTATATGAAACAATTAGAGATTTTATTAATAAAGAAGAATAAAAGAGGCATGATTAGAATTTCTTGACCTTTTAGATTTTCTTCCATGCCTCGTCTTTGTTCGTCCGCGAAAATTGCATAGTAATTTTCTGTGGATTGCTTTATATTATCCCAATGCTATATCTAAAATCATCATTATTACAAACCCAATTG
>CANTHA010000151.1 GCA_947653375.1 uncultured Clostridium sp.
TTTGGAGGTATATGATGGAAAAAGGACAAGAAATAAATTGTACAGTATCTAGTTGTAGATTTAACAATCAAGAACACAATAAATGTATACTAACATCAATACATGTTTCTCCTATTGATGGAAATCATACAAAAGAACCAGACGAATCAATGTGTGCAAGTTATGAATATGAAGATTAGTTTTATTTAAAACTAAAGTAATAATTCTATTCAGTAGTAAAATATCCTGTGCAGACTTTGGATGCGTATCAGATTGAACAGTAAAAATAATATTGCTACAATAAGCAATATTATTTTTATATTTGTTGACATCAAAAATTCTAAATGATATTATATTAGTTATAAAAATATAGAAAAATTAAAATATAAATTTAGAAAATTTGAGTATAGATATTGAAATACAAAATTCTTAGAATTCATTGTTAACACTCGAAATGAAGATGAAAATCAATTATAATAATTTGATATAAAAAACAGAATGGAGGAAAAATTATGTTAGAAACAACTAAAAAAATGTTTGAAAAATCTATGAAAGAAGGATATGCAATAGGAGCTTTTAATGTCAACAATATGGAAATAATACAAGCAATTGTAGATGCAGCATCAGAAGCTAAATCACCAGTAATATTACAAGCATCATCAAGTGCAATTAAATATGCAAGAATAAATTATTTAATAAAAATGGTTAATGCAGCAGTTGAAGAACACCCAGAAGTGCCAATTGCAATACATTTAGATCATGGGTCGGATTTTGAAACAGCTAAAATGTGTATAGATAATGGATTTACTTCAGTTATGATAGATGGTTCAAAATATGATTTTGAGAAGAATATAGAATTAACAAAAAAAGTTGTAGATTATGCTCATAAATATGAGGTAACAGTAGAAGCAGAACTTGGAAAATTAGCAGGAATTGAAGATGATGTAAATGTAGATGCATCAGATGCCATGTACACAGACCCCCAACAAGCAGAAGAATTTATACAAAGAACAGGATGTGACTCATTAGCAATTGCTATTGGAACTAGTCATGGTGCATATAAATTTAAAGGAGAAGCTAAATTAAGATTTGATATATTAAAAGAAATTAAACAAAAAATACCACATACACCAATTGTATTACATGGAGCTTCAACAGTAATTCCTGAATTAGTAGAAATGTGTAATAAATATGGAGGAGATATTCCTGGTGCAAAAGGAGTACCAGATGAAATTTTAAAAGAAGCTAGTAAATCAGGAGTATCAAAAATAAATGTAGATACAGATTTACGTTTAGCTATGACAGCTGGTATAAGAAAAATTTTCGCAGAAGAACCAAATGCATTTGATCCAAGAAAGTATTTAACACCTGCAAGAGATTTAATTAAACAAACAGTAAAGCATAAAATGATAGATGTTTTTGGTTCAAGTAATAAAATATAATATAAAGATAAATGTAAAATATGATTTTTTTAACTTTTATATTATAAAAAAATCAAATCTAAAATTAAAAATCGTACTAGAATAGCTAATACGATTTTTTAATATTGCTTATTTTTTAAATTTATTGCTATTTGTTTTTGGGCATCTTTTTTAGCTAAATCCTGTCGTTTATCATAAAGTTTTTTACCTTTACCTATACCAAGTTCTAGTTTAACAAAATTACCCTTAAAATATATACTAATAGGAATTAAACTATATCCTTTTTGTTTAGTTAATCCAATTAATTTATTTATCTCAAATTTATTTAGTAACAATTTTTTATTACGTAAAGGATCTTTATTGAAAATATTACCATGCTCATAAGGACTTATATGCATACCATAAACAAAAACTTCATTATTTTTTATAACTGCATAACTATCTTTTAAATTTACTTTACCAGCACGAATAGATTTTATTTCTGTACCAAAAAGAACTATTCCAGCTTCTATTTTATCTACAATTTCATAATTATGATATGCAACAGGATTTTTAGCTATTAATTTTGTATTCATTATATATTTCCTCTCAAATAATATTTTATATATTATATCATAAGTATGAACAAAAAGGAATAAAGATACGAAAATAGTTTTCATATCTTTATTCAATAAAATTAATCTTTATTTGAAGAATTAAATTGTGTAGCATAATACCAAATTAATGCAATAATTGCTATAGCTGCAATACCTAATATAAGCCATGTCCATGAAGTAGCATTCATTCCCATAAAAGTAGCATCAGTACCAGTAGCAGTTCTTGTAGCATCATAGTTTCCATCTGCAGTTCCCATTACTGTATTGTTATTATTAGTATCTTTTTTAGTATTTCTATTATCTCCATTATTTTTTATATCATTTCCTAAATTTTCTAAATCACCAGTAGCATCTTTTGAAGCATTAGATACATCTCTTGCAGCACCTTCTACAGCATTTTCAGCATCACCAACAACATTTCTAACACCATCTGCTGCTTTTTGTAAATCATTGTTAGCTAAACAAACAGAAAATGAAAAGATAATAGCTAAAAGAATGCCAAAACTAATTAATAATTTTTTGTACATAAAATTATCCTCCTATTAAAATTTTAGATATCTACATATCATAATAAATTTACATATTTTTAAAATATAAATATGAAATAAAATTATAATAATAGTATTAAAAAAAATGGACAAAATATACATACAAAACCGTAAAAAATATAAAAAACCTTAAATTTCATATATAAGAAAAATAAGGTTTAAAAAATTAAATTATTTTTTTAAACGTAATAATATAGCAATTGAAAGTAATACTAGTAGAATACCTATTACTATTAATAAAATATTTAAAATTGTAGATATTCCAAAATTTGAATCAGATGATGAATTTACATTACTTACTGTTGCAGAAGAAACAGTATTAGATGTTGTTGAATTATTATTATTATTAGTGTTAGTATTATTA
>CANTHA010000152.1 GCA_947653375.1 uncultured Clostridium sp.
AAAAAGACTAAAACGAACCTATAAATTCATCTATGTATTTTTGAGTGTGCTGTTAAAATAGGTATATGTATATACAATGTCATGTATTTACAATATATCTATAAAAGCATAGCTTTAACAGCTACGATAATTTTCTAGTGACGATGACATTTAGGGAAATACCTGTTTCCATTCCGAACACAGAAGTCAAGCCTAAGTGTGCCGAAAATACTTGTGGGTTACCCTGCTGGGAAGATAGGTTGTTGCTAGTTTTTTTATTTTTAAAAGTCATAAAATAGAATTATAAACGATTTTTTATAGTTTTATTTTATGGCTTTTAAATTTTACTTTATGTATTTGTAATAATTTAAATTTTTAAAAGAATAGCTCAATTTAAAAGTTAAAATATATATTAAAAATATAATTTTCTGGTCAGACTAATTATATAAATTAATATAATTATAATTCAAATATATAGGAGTTAATATAATTATTTATAGGAATGAAAGTCTTCCCAAACTACGCATTAGTATTTTTACTATATATTTTAACTTTTAAATAAACTATATAAACTTAAATTTTTATTTGTTTGATAATTTTTTAAATTTATGATAGTATAAAAGTTAATAAAATTAGTGATGTAATATTAAAAGGAGAAATATGAATGAGTAAAGTGACTTGGAAACCAGGTACATTTTTATATCCATTACCAGCAGCAATGGTAAGTTGCGGAACAATGGAAAAATCTAATATTATCACAGTAGCATGGACAGGCATTTTAAATACAAATCCAGCAACTGTATATATATCAGTAAGACCAACAAGATATTCATATAATTTAATAAAAGAAAGTGGAGAATTTGTAATTAATTTAACTACTAAAAAATTAGCAAAAGCAACTGATTGGTGTGGAGTAAAGACAGGGGCAAAAGTAGATAAATTTAAAGAAATGAAATTACATAAGGAAAAGGCAAATTTTGTAGATGCTCCGATGATAAAGGAAAGTCCTGTATCTGTAGAATGTAAAGTAAGAAAAATACAAAAATTAGGTTCTCATGATATGTTTATTGCTGATGTATTAGCTATAAATGCTGATGACAGATATATCAATGAAAAAGGAGCTTTTGATATATCAAAATGTGATTTGATTTCATATGTAAATGGTCATTATTATACACTTGGAAATAAAATTGGAAAGTTTGGATTTTCAGTACAAAAGAAAAAGAAAAAATTATAGAAAATCCATTGACATAAGCTAGAAAAAGTGGTAAAATATTCAAGCATATGGTTATTACGGACATATGCTCACATCGTTAAAAAAGTAAAAGGTAAAATACGGAGGTGTATTGAAATGGCAGCAAAAGGACCAAGAGAAAATATAACATTAGAATGTACAGAGTGTAAAAGAAGAAATTATATGACATCAAAAAACAAAAGAAATAATACAGATAGACTAGAAATAGTTAAATACTGTAAATACTGTAAAAAACGTACAACACACAAAGAAACTAAATAGTCTAAACTGTTTTAAGGAGGATAAAAAGTGGCTAAAAAGGAATCAAAACAAAACAAAAATAAAAGAAGTTTTATTAAAGATTTTAAAGCTGAACTAAAAAAAGTAGTCTGGCCAACACCAAAACAATTATTAAACAATACAATAGCAGTTATAACAATAGTATTTATTACTGCGGCAATAGTTTTTGTGTTAGATTTTCTATTTGAAATATTAAATAAGCATGGAATAGAAAAAGTAAAAGATATAGTAGTAAATGATACTTCTGTAACAGAAACAGTAGATAATAACACTTCTTCACCAGAAGAAGCAAATTCTGATCAAGCATCAGGAGAACAATCAGAAGAAGTTACTAATGATGCAGAAACTAATATAGAAAATAATGTTGAATAATGAAAGAGGAGGCTAGAAAAATGTCTCAAAAAGACTATGATATGATACCAAGATGGTATGTTGTACATACTTATTCAGGATATGAAAATAAAGTAAAAAAAGATTTAGAAAAAACTATACAGAACAGAGAATTAGAAGACTTCTTTTTTGATATTGTAGTGCCTATGGAGGAACAAATAGAAATAAAAGAAGGAAAAAGGAAAACAAATCTGAAAAAGGTATTTCCTGGTTATGTACTTATTAAGATGATTGTAACAGAGGAATCATGGTATATTGTAAGAAATACTCGTGGTGTTACAGGATTTGTAGGTTCAGGAACAGATCCAATTCCATTAACTGAAGATGAAATTAGAAATATGGGATTTGAAGATGTTCAAGTAACTGTTGATTATGAAGTTAATGAACAAGTACAGGTTATGAATGGCCCATTTGAAGGATTTGTAGGAACTGTTCAAGAAATAAATACAGAAAAACATAAAGTAAAAGTTCTTGTTTCAATGTTTGGTAGAGAAACACCAGTTGAATTAGAATTTTCACAAGTTAAAAAAGTAAAATAATAGATAACAGAGTGAATTTAAGGAGGTGCCAAAATAAAATGGCAGAAAAAGAAATTTCAAATATTATTAAATTACAAATAGAAGCAGGTAAAGCATCACCAGCTCCACCAGTAGGACCAGCTTTAGGTTCAAGTGGACTTAATATTATGCAATTTGTAAAAGAGTTTAATGATAGAACAGCAAATCAACCTGGAATGATAATACCAGTTGTTATTACAGTATATAAAGATAAATCATTTGATTTTATAACAAAAGTACCACCAGTTGCTGTACTAATTAAGAAAGCAATTAAGATTCAAAAAGGTTCAGGAAAACCTAATATGGAAAAAGTTGCTAAAATAACAAAAGCACAAGTAAAAGAAATAGCTGAACAAAAAATGCCTGACTTAAATGCTGCTTCAATAGAAACAGCTATGAGTATGGTAGAGGGAACTGCTAGGTCTATGGGGATAG
>CANTHA010000153.1 GCA_947653375.1 uncultured Clostridium sp.
ATGAGAGGGGTGTGACGTATGAAAAGTAAAATATAAAATTAAAAGTAAAAACTATTGACTTTTAAAAACAAATGTTTTATTATATAAGCATAATTGAAATTGGAGATGATTTAAATGAAATATATTTATAATAAATTAGTAAGAGATAAAATACCAGAGAATATTAACTCTATAGAAGGAAGAAAATGTAATTTCAAAATTTTAAATAATGATGAATATTTAAAAGAATTAGATAAAAAATTATTTGAAGAAGCACATGAATTTATAGAAGATCATTCAATAGAAGAACTTGCTGATTTAATGGAAGTTATTTTTGCTATAATGAAGTATAAGAATATATTAATAGAAGATATAGAAAATGCTAGAAAAATTAAAAATAATAAAAATGGTTCTTTTAATGATAAAATTTTTTTGATTGATGTTGAGCAAGAAGAAATAGATAAAAGAGAAGAAAAGAAAATGAAAAAAGAGTGGAGGAAAAATGACACCTGAATTTATGATAAGACTAGATAAAAGACTTTTAAAAAACTTGTAAAAATTATAACAAATAGTATATACTATAAAATAATTAGGAGGTATCATATGAGTCAACAAGAAATTATAGAGTTAGAAGAAAAGGCAAAAGAAGTAAGAAGAGGAATTGTAGAAACAGTATATTCAGCAAGTTCAGGTCATCCAGGAGGTTCGCTTTCAGTAGCTGATATTCTAACAGTATTATATTTTAAAGAATTAAATATTAATGAAAATAATCCAAATTGGGAAGATAGAGATAGACTAGTATTGTCAAAAGGTCATTGTTCTCCAGCATTATATAGTTGCTTAGCAAATAGAGGATTTTTTAAAAAAGAAGAATTAAAAACTTTTAGAAATATAAATAGTAATTTGCAAGGTCATCCAGATATGAAAAAAGTACCAGGTGTTGATATGACATCAGGTTCATTAGGACAGGGATTATCTGTTGCTAATGGGATGGCAATAAGTGGAAAGTTAGATAATAAAAATTATAGAGTATATTGTATTTTAGGTGATGGAGAAATTGAAGAAGGACAAATTTGGGAGGCAGCAATGGCTTCTTCAAAATATAAATTAGACAATTTATGTGTAATAGTCGATAACAATAATTTACAAATTGATGGAACTATAGAAGAGGTAATGAGTTCTTATCCAATTGACAAAAAGTTTGAAAGTTTTGGATTTCAAATAATCAAAATTGATGGTCATAATATGGAAGAAATTATAAAAGCATTTGAAGTTGCAAAAAATGTAAAGGAAAAACCAACTTGCATTATTGCAAAAACTATAAAAGGAAAAGGAATATCTTATATGGAAAATCAAGTAGGATGGCACGGAAAAGCACCTAATAAAGAACAATATAATAAAGCAATGCAAGAATTAAAATAATCGAAGTGAGGAAATAAAATGAAAATAATATATGGAACAGGTAATTCTAAAAAAGTTGAACAAGTAAAAGCTTTTTTTAAAACACAAAATGTTGAATTAGAAATATTATCATTAAAAGATATTGGTTTTAATGAAGAAATAGAAGAAAACGGAAAAACTATAGAAGAAAATTCAATGATAAAAGCAAAAGCAGTAAAACAATATTGTGATAAAAATAATATAAATGAAATAATAGTTACAGATGATACAGGTCTTATGGTAGATGCTCTTAATGGTGCACCTGGTGTACATACTGCTAGATATGCAGGAGATCATGCATCACAAGAAATAGCAATTAATAAATTGTTAAACGAAATGAAAAACATTGAAGATGAAAATAGAACAGCTCATTTTGAATGTGTATTAACAGCTATACTTACAAATGGAAAATATATAGTAGAAAAGGGTATTACTGAGGGTAAAATTGCTACAAAGCCAGGAACTATGGGAAAATTAACCTTTGGACCAATATTTATACCAAATGGACATACAGTAGTTATTAATGATTTAAAGGATGAAGAATTAGGAAAAACACATAGAGAAATAGCTTTCTTGAAACTAATAGAAGATTTAAAAGAAAATTAAGGGGGAACTTAATATGAATATAAATGAGAAAATAGCTACAAGACAAAGCTATGGAGAGGCTTTGGCACAATTAGGAAAAGAAAATGAAAAAGTGGTAGTATTAGATGCTGATTTAGCAGAAGCAACTAAAACAGGAATATTTGCAAAACAATTTCCAAATAGATTTTTTGATATGGGAATAGCAGAAGCAAACATGATAGGAACAGCTGCAGGATTTGCTACTTGTGGTAAAATACCATATGCTAGTACATTTGCTGTTTTTGCATGTGGAAGAGCATATGATCAAATAAGAAATAGTATTTGTTACCCTAAGTTAAATGTTAAAATTTGTGCAACACATGCAGGAGTTACTGTTGGAGAAGATGGTGCAACACATCAAATGATAGAAGATATTTCACTAATGAGAACATTGCCTAATATGACAGTAATATCTCCATCAGATGATACACAAACAAAATGGATAATAAATGAAATAAGTCATATAGATGCTCCAGTTTATGTAAGATTATCAAGACTTGCAACTCCTGTGATTTATGACAAAAGTCAAAAATTTGAAATAGGAAAAGCTATTCAAATAGGAGAAGGAATAGATGGAACAGTCTTTGCAACAGGAGTTACAGTGTCAGAAGCTATAGATGCAAAAGAAAAATTAAAAGAAATTGGAATAGATATACGTGTAGTTGATATGCATACAATAAAGCCAATTGATAGTCAAATGATTATAAAATGTGCAAAAGAAACTAAAAAGTTAGTTTCAATTGAAGATCATAATATAATTGGAGGATTGGGTTCTGCAATTAGTGAAGTGCTAACAGAAGAATGTCCTACTAAATTAGTTAGATTGGGAATAAAAGATTGTTTTGGAA
>CANTHA010000154.1 GCA_947653375.1 uncultured Clostridium sp.
TAAAACATTTCAAAAAGAAAAAAGGTAAAAAGAAGAAAAATGGAATTGAATTAAAAATAGCAGTAATACATGAAGGAAAAGAGCCAAGATATACAAATGATTACAAATTAAAAAACAAAATAATAGTAGGAACAGCAAGAAAAGCAAAAGATTTAAAGAAAATAGAAGATGCAACAATAGGAACAACATATAAAGAACATACAATAAAAAATGTAATAATAAATGGAGATGGAGCGGATTGGACAGGAAATATAGTAGAAGGAGCAAAAGAAATATTCCAATTAGATATGGCACACATACAAAAGAAAATATACATGGCAGTAAGTGATGAAGAATACTTAAAGAAAATGCAAGAGGTAGTATATACAGAACAAGCAAAGGATATATTTAGCTTAATATATAATTACAAAGTAGAATTAGAAACAGATAATAAAATAGCAGAATTAGAAAAAATAAAAGAATTAGAAGAATATTTAAGAAATAATGAAAACGGATTACAAAGATATCAATATAAACTAGGATATAAAGAAGAACAACTAGAAGGAATAAAAGAAGAACTACCATCATTAGGTTCGGAAGAAAGCCAAATGTATTGTACATGTAGAAACAGAATGAAGAAAAACAGAACAAGTTGGAGTGTAATAGGAGCAGAAGCACTATTAAAAGTAATAATGAACAAAAAGAATGGAACAATAACAGAAATAATAACGAATAAAGCAGAAAAGAAAATAAAAGAAGAATTAGCAAGTAGAATAGCAGAACCAAAAGGAGTAAAGAAACAGAAAGAAAATAAAATAGTATATGCAGGAAGATATGAAATAGCAAACAATTTTACTGGTAGTACAAAAAAATATATAATGGATTTATTAAAAGATAAAAAGTGCAGTGAATTAATGTTAATAAACTAAAGAAAAAAGGTCAAAAAAACATAGTAATTTTGGCTTATTAAGGTTGAATTTTAGTAAAAAATATAGTAGACTAAATATAGTTTAAATCAAGGAAATTCAAATCAAATTATAATTTAGAGCTCAAAAATATTGAAATCTATGGGATTCCCCAGTCAAAAAAACTCATACAAAAGACCTGTCCCACTTGTATCAATTTACTAAATATGCTATAATACATAAGAGTAAATTGGATAGTCGCTGGTAAATATCCGAAAGGAATTACGAGAGGAAAGTCCGGGCTCCATAGAGCAATGATGCTAGATAACGTCTAGTGAGGGTGACCTTAAGGAAAGTGCAACAGAAAATAACCACCATGAAAATGGAAAGGGTGAAAAGGCGAGGTAAGAGCTCACCACTATTATGGTGACATAGTAGGTAGTGTAAACCCCATCTGGAGCAACACCTAAGTAGAAGATTAAGTCTGCTCGGCAACTTCTGAATTGTGTGGCTTGAAACATATAGTGATATATGTTCTAGATAAATGACTATTTTAAAAGACAGAACCCGGCTTACAGATTTGCTCTTTTTTTTATTTATATTATATTCTGTTTTGTAATTGACATAAATCGACAAAAATGGTATAATTTTTACATCATATCCTAAGCATAGGGAGTAATAAATTATGCTAATTAAAATTAGTATTTCGTATTGATAATTGTCAAGGAGGTATTAAAATGAAGTATGAAACATGGAACTCATTTCCAACAGAACTAAAGATTCGGCTTATAGCTCATGAATCTAATTCAGATTTACTTGAAAAAATAGCAGAAAATGAACAATTGCCAGAAATTAAATTTGCAATTACGCAAAATGAACACACACCAAAACAGCTTTCAGAGAAGTTATATATTGAGTTAGTCTCAGACAGTAAAACTCCTAAGGCAATTTTGCTAAAGATAGCAAGAAATGGAGATGTTCCAGAATATATCAAAGATAGTCTTAAAAAATAGCTATTGTTGGTAAAAGTTTATACTAAATAAGGAAGAAAAAAGACAACATTTTCTTCCTTATTTTTTTAAATAATTAGTTTATATAAAAGTTATAATATATATCTATTTTACTATATATTATAACTTTTAAATTTAAATAAAAAAGTTGAAACTTAAATTTTAAAAAATATAGATTTTAAAAATAAATAATGGTATAATAGCCAAGAAAATATAATTAAAGAAAGGATCCAATATGGAAAATATAATAGAAGTCAAAAACTTAACTAAAGAATATAAAAACTTAAAAGCAATAGACAATTTATCATTTGATGTTAAAGAAGGGGAGATACTTGGGTTATTAGGACCAAATGGAAGCGGTAAATCAACAACTATAAATTGTGTATTATCTTTATTAAACTTTAAGAATGGAAGTATAAAAATATTTGGAAAAGAAATGAAGCCAGATTCTTATGATATAAAATCAAAAATAGGAGTTATATTTCAAGAAGTAGCAGTATTTGAAGAACTTACAGTATATGATAATATAGAATATTTTTGTGGATTGTATATAAAAGATAAGCAAACAAGAAAGAAATATATTGAAGATGCAATAGAACTTGTAGGAATAGAAGAGTTTAAAAAATTCTATCCAAAACAATTATCTGGAGGACTATTAAGAAGATTAAACATTGCATGTGGTATAGCACATAAGCCAAAATTGATATTTTTAGATGAACCAACAGTAGCAGTAGACCCACAAAGTAGAAATAATATATTAGATGGAATAAAAAAATTAAGAGACAATGGAGCAACTATAGTATATACAACACATTATATGGAAGAAGTTGAGATTATATGTGACAGGATTATTATTTTAGATAAAGGTAAAATCATAGCACAAGGAACATCTGATGAATTAAAGAAAAAAGCAAAAATAGAAGAAAAAATAACAGTAGAAATAAA
>CANTHA010000155.1 GCA_947653375.1 uncultured Clostridium sp.
CACGACAGTCTTATGCCAACCCATGTATAAGGCACAAACATAAAAAACATCTCAACTTACATTCACTGTATTTTGAGATGTTTTGATTTATATCTGTCATTTCCCAACTTTCTGACCATTGCTTATATAATTTTCAAAATCTCTTTATTTTATTCCATTCCATTCTTCTAAAAATTCATTTACAAACTTTTTCATAAATTTAGTTCTTGCTATTGCTTGTTCCTTCGCTGTTTTTGTATTCATATTATTAGCAAGTTTAAACAATTTGTGATAAAAATGATGAATGGTTGATGGAGAATTTCCTTTCATTTCTGAATAATTATCATTAATGTTAAGTGGCATTTCTTCATCATACATTAAAATATTATGAGCTCACCATAAGAAAAAGTTCTTCCTATTCCTATTGCTCCTATTGCATCCAAATTATCTGCATCTTGTAAAATTAAAGCATTGATATCCTTGACATTATTTCCATTCCAATTATAATTTTCATGGTATTGTATGCAATAACATATTCTATTAATAATATTTTCGGACAAATCCGTATGACTTAATATTTCTCTTACTTTAGGTAATGAATCTTTTGGAGAAACAAATTTGCCAGTTTCATTTTGCATAATTCTATGAATATCATGTAAAAAAGCTGCAATTCCAACAATTATTTTATCTCCATTTTCCTTATCACATATATTAATTGCTATTTTCATTGTTCGTATTAAATGACTAATATCATGACCACTTGAATCATTTTTGAATAAATCTATAACATATGGTTTTATTCTTTCTATATATTCTTCTAACATTATTCTTTTCTCCAATCTATTCTGAATATACAACTTCTCCATATTCTGAAATACTTTCTAAAAAACCACTTGCATCTTCTTCATCAATCAGCAATACTGGCTCTATGTCATTTGAAATATTCCTTCTCAATTTAAATAATTTTGCCATATCATCTAATATATCTTTAGAGATACTCTCTTTAGAAACTACTACTGCTACATCTATATCACTATCTTTTTTATAATCTCCTCTTGCATAAGAACCATATAAAATTATTTTTTTTACTACCATATTGTTTACAACTAGTTTGGCATATTCTTCTACTAATTTTCTAACTGTTGTTTTATCCATGATACAAGTTCCTCCGTTTCTTCTATTATCTTTTTACATCTTTCATTATTTAATGCATTAAATAATTCTTGCTTTTGAGTTGGGTATCTTGCTTCTATGTTTAGTGGAGAAATTAAGTCTAAAAAATCCTTTTGCTCTTCACTCATCATTTTATATAAATTACTTTCTTCTGCTAATCTTATTAATTTGTGTGTATATGGTGGTTGTTCATTTTTTGCTTTTACATAATAAGCTTTGAATATTTTCTCAATTACTTGATTACACATAAATCCCACATATAAATATCTTTTACTTTTTAACATTGCTTTTGCTGTTTCTAAATCATAATCTGCCATTTCTACCCAATACTCTATTTTGTCAAAATCACTAATTTTAATCGCCTCCTTATAAATTATATTTATTACTTTTTAATTAATTTTTTCTTTTATCTCAATAATAATATAGCATATTTTTTTTTATTTTTCAAATTATAAGTAATGTATTTTCCTAATTTACCGAAATTTTTTGCATTATATAATAGGTTTTAAATTTATTTATTAAAAAGTAAGTGTTTGTATAGATGCTGTTTCAGCTCACCACGACAGTCTTATGCGAACCCTGTAAAAGGGCATAAAAAAACATCTCAATCACATTTTATGTAGTTTGAGATTTTTTAATTCATCTTCTATATCCAATGTTTTTATAAATTTACCCACTTCATCTATATTATCATGAAATTGGTGCAACCAACTCCCAGCTTCTATTAAAAATAAATTTCCATCTTCCTTTTTAGCAATTTTTCTCGCATTTTTTAATACTCTTTCTCCATGTTCAATATTATGTGCAAAATCTAAATTTTTATAGAACTTTTTGGAAAACTCTACAATTTGCTCCATACACTTTTCATAATTCATTTTTCCCCTCCAATATATCTATTTACAATCTATTCTTCTTTTAAATATTTTTCCCAGTCCATAAAAGCATGACCTATTCTTAATACAAGTGCTTTAGAATTTTCTTCATCTACTATATAAAATACTATATAATTTCTTACATTTACTTTTCTAATATTTTTATGCCCTGTTAGCTCTTCATTTAAAATAGGCATACTCCCTGCTACATTTTCTAAGTTTTTTAATTCTTGTTTAAATAAAATTTTGTATTTGTCTGCTATAATATCTCCTGCTAAATTGTATCGAATATATAAAATAATATTTTCTAAATCTTGCTCAGCAGTTTCTGAAATTTCAACAATGTATTTTTTCATAATATTTGCTCCAATCTTTTATATATTGTCTATTTTAGCAAAAGTTTCATTTAAAGAATATATTTTATTTGATTTTATATCATCTAGCCCTTTTTGTAGTTTTTCTTTTAACTCTTTTTTACTTTTTATTGTTACACTGTCTGGAGCCTCTGTATCTATATATGATAATTTTAAATATTCAATAAAATTAATAACTTGATTAGTAAGTTCTTCTGGTAATGTTTCAATTTCATTATATAATTTCTGTTTTTCTATAGACATATAATACCTCCTATGATAAACTTATAATATTATTATATCATTTTTTTCTTTAAAAAATCAATAAATTGGAGAAAATAATAGTGTAAAATGGTTTCGGAAAATAATCCAATGATATATAATTTGTTGGCTAAACATAAAGATAAAA
>CANTHA010000156.1 GCA_947653375.1 uncultured Clostridium sp.
AAAAAATGAGTTATGCAATAATTAGAAATGCTAACTACAAAAAAGATAATCTTGCGGGATTATATAAACATAATGAAAGAAAAAATACAAACTATTCTAATAAAGATATTAACAAAAATAATTCTATAAAAAACTATTCAATTAAACAATGTAATACTACCTATTCAAAGGCTATTAACGAACTAATTAAAACTAATGATTTAAAATGTAGAATAACAAGTTATACTAATTTAGTTTGTGAATTTATTATTACTTCTGACAAAGAATTCTTTGAAGAAATTGGAGAAGAAGAAACAAAAAGATATTTTCAAACAGCCTACAACTTTGTTGCAAATTATAAAAATCTAGGAGAACAATATATTTTATCTGCAAAAGTTCATTTAGACGAAAGTACACCCCATCTACATTTAGTGTTTGCTCCAGTTATTCAAACTAAAGATAAAAACGGAAATCAAGTCAAAAAAATTGCTTGTAGTGAATATTGGAAAGGCAAAGACAGTTATAAAAAACTACAAGATAATTTCTATAAGTATATTACTGAAAATGGATTTGATTTAGAACGTGGCAAAGAACGAGAAGTCGAACATTTAAGCACAGAAAAATTAAAGCAAGTTACTAACTACGAAAATATAAAATATGAATTAACGCAAGAAGAAATACAGCCATTAGAAACTAAAAATACAGCTTTAGTATTAGCACAGAATAAAGAGTTAATTAAGTATATAAATAAACTAAAATCGCATTTAAGCAAGTCTTATAGTGCAATAGAGACAGTAAATAAATTACAAAAGCAAAATGCTGATTTACAATATGAAAATCAAGAATTAAAAAGAGAAAATCACAAATTGAAGAATTACATAAATAAAACTTTTGAAGTTGTAAAACATCTTTTTAATTTTCCTTTAGATACTTTTAAGAGATTAGTTGATAATTTTGTAAAAAATTTTGATAAAGATAATTTGTAAAATATTAGAGCAGATAATTACTATGAATTATCTGCTCTATAACTTGTAATTTGTTTAATAGATATTATTCTGTATATTCAGGATAATTTTTAATAAATTGTTCATTTGCTTTTAACATTTCCTCATAATATTCATTATATAATGGACTTAACTTTCTCATTGCAGGTATAAACTTTTCATAATATCCATTTGTAGCACAAACTTGTTTCATTAGTTCCATTAGTCTATTAGCAGGTGAATTTTTAAATTCTTCTGTTTTCTTATATTCATTATATTTGTCTAGTGATTCCTTATTTTTTCTTACAAACTCATCTATATTTCTTATATTTTTATCCTTTGCTTGAATAATACTATTTATTATTTTTTGACCTTTTTCACTTGAGTATTCTTCTAAATACTCATCTAAATATTCTTGTAAGTCTTTTGGTATTTTAATATTAGGTACATTATCAAAAAAATCAATAATTTCTTTAAATGCTTCCATTTGTTCCTTTGTTTCAATTCTTCCTGTAAGATACCTAGAAAAATTCAAACTTATAAATTTTCCATAATAACTAGGAAATAAATCCATCAACTTTTTAATGATAATTGTTTTAGAATTTATATTATTTATTTCTTGTTCTAATTTTTCTAAACTTTCTCCATTGCATAGCTTTTGTAAAATATCCTGTTTTGCTTTTTCTTGCTCTAATTCAAGAGTTTTCTTATATAAAACACTTTTTAATTCATCTGGATTAGCAAGAATACTTTTAATTTCAGATATACTTAATCCTAATCTTCTATATAAAGCAATTTGCTTTAAAATTTCTACATCTTTCTTTGAAAAATCTCTATATCCATTTTCTAGGATACTAGGACATATTAATTCTTGTTCTGTATAATATTCAACTGCTTTTTTAGTTAAATTACACAATTTTGCAACTTCATTTATTAACATTATAACCACCTCTGTTATAATTGTAAGCTAACCTGTAAGGGCATAGTCAAGTAATTATTTTAAAAAATTGTAATTTTGCAGTTAGATATTATATTCAAATCCAACTTCTAAATATTCTTTTTCTCCTATTTCTATTGTTCTTTCTTTAATAATTTTTCCACCCATTTTTGCATAAAACTTTTTAGATGGCTCATTATTTTTTAAACACCATAATATCATCTTTGTTTTATTTTTGCTTTTAAACTCATTTATAACAAATTGAAACAGTTTTGTTCCTATACCATTGTATTTTAAGTTTGGCTTAACATATAGTGCTAATAATTCACAATCTATATTTGATATATTAGGTGTAAATTTATTACTATCAATATATCTACAAAATCCAACTATTTGATTATTTAATTCTGCAACTATAAAACCATTTTGTTTATAATCATTTTTTCTTTTTTCAATTCTTTCATTTCTGTTCATTGAATTTAAAATATTATTATCAACTATTCCTTTATATGCTGATTTCCAACCATCTATTTGAATATCTACGACACTTGGAATATCTTTTTCTTCAATATTTCTAACTATAAGATTTTCCATAATTTATCACTCTTTCAAATTATAATTTATTTAATTAAATTTAATATTTTTTCCACATCTTTAAAAATCAAACTTTGCATACTATCTTCATATTTTAAATAATTTAATTTTAATAATCTTTCTTTTATTACTGGTATAAGTTCTTTTTTATATTTAATTATATTCTCCAAAGATTTTATACATTGTCTTGCAGTAATTGGCTTTTCATCTTCAATATGCTCTAAAAATTT
>CANTHA010000157.1 GCA_947653375.1 uncultured Clostridium sp.
ATGTATGGGAAAAAATAAATAATATACCAGATGAAAAATTATGGGAAGTTCATAATGAAAGAAAACTAAAATTATTAAATATGGTTAAAAATAGCACAACTGAAAGGCTTAGACGTTCTGGATATAGTTATGAGGAAATTAATGAAATAGTATCAAAATTAAATCCAAATGCATTAACAATAGGATTTGCAAGAAGATTTGCTACATATAAAAGAGCAACATTAATTTTTAAAGATTTAGAAAGAATTACACAAATTTTAAATAATGACGAAAGACCTATTCAATTAATATTTGCAGGGAAGGCACATCCAGCAGATAAAGAAGGTCAAGATTTAATAAAATATATTCATGAGATATCTATGATGCCACAATTTAAAGGAAAAATATTTTTATTAGAAAACTATAATATTGCAATGTCAAGATATTTAGTAAGTGGTGTAGATGTATGGTTAAATAATCCAAGAAGACCAATGGAAGCATCAGGTACAAGTGGACAAAAAGCATCTGTAAATGGTGTAATTAATTTTAGTATTTTAGATGGTTGGTGGGCTGAAGGTTATGATCAAACTAATGGATGGACAATAGGAACAAATGCTGAATTTAATTCTTATGAAGAACAAGATGTTGCAGATAGTCAAAGTATATATCATACTTTAGAGCAAAAAATTATTCCAACCTATTATGATAAAGATAAAAATGGAATATCAAAAAAATGGATAGAAATTATGAAAAATTCTATTATTACAACAGGAGGAAATTATAGTACTTCTAGAATGTTAGTTGATTACACTAATAATTTATATATTCCATTATGTAATTTAACAAAAAAGTATTATTCAGATATAGATAATGTAGCTTCATATAATATGTGGAAAAAAGATTTGTTCATGAATTGGAAAGATATAAAAATAACTCAAGTCGATAATTTAGATAATATAACAATTGATGCAGGAAATAATATAGATGTAGCATGTGAAATTGAATTGCCAAACATTAATGTTAAAAATGTTGATGTAGAAGTATATTATGGTAAAATTTTAGATAATGGTGTTGTTGAAGATATATGTATTATACCAATGAAACTGACAGATCAAGATGAAGAAAATAAAAAATATTATTATACAGCAAAAGTACAATTAACAAGTGGTGGAAATTATGGATATACATTTAGAATTATGCCAAAACATGAAATGTTATTAGATTCAGCTAATTTGGATTTAGTAAAATGGATAACTAAATAAAATAATTCCCTTTTTTAATAAACTGTAATTATTAAAAACAGTAGTATTAAGAAAGGGTTTTTCTATGTAAGAGTTGAGGCAATTATTTTAAAAAGTTGAATTTATGTAAATAATATGATACAATTTATAAGCAAAAAAACATCAATATGATCTAGATAATATAGATCAGAAAGGAGAAAGTATGGCAGTTAAAATAATTGTCGGTCTTCAATATGGAGATGAAGGAAAAGGTCGGGTCACTTATTTTGAAGCAAAAAATGTTGATATTGTAATAAGAGCAACAGGTGGTTGCAATGCTGGACATACAGTTATTATAAAAGACAAAAAGTATGAAATGCATTTATTACCATCATCAATTACAAGATCTACAGTCTTGTCAATGATTGGTCCTGGAGTTGTAGCTGATTTAAAAGTTCTTTCAGATGAAGTTAAAGCAATGAGAAGTGAGGGTGTGCTAATTACTAAGAAAAATTTTGTGATTAGCGAACGTACACATATTACTTTACCACATCATAAAGAATTAGATAAGCTATATGAGTTACTGAAAACAGATAAGGTAGGTACTACTGGTAGAGGTATAGGACCAACTGAAGAAGAAAAAGCAAGAAGAACTAACATTAGAATGCATGATTTATTTTTAGATGATGCAACTTTAAGATCTAAAATAGATGAAAATCTTAAAGTATATAATATGTTAGCTGTTGCAGTAAATGAACAAATTGATTTGGGAATGCATGGAAAACAAAAAAAATTTCCTAATATCACATCTTTGGAAGAATTAGCATATTGTAGGAAATATAGCGATTTATTAAAACCATTTATTGCAGATACTCAATTTATTGTTGATGATGCAATTGAAAAGAAAAAGGAAATTATTATTGAGGGTGCACAGTCATTTTGGCTTGATAAAGATCATGGTGATTATCCAATGTGTACATCATCAAATCCGAATGCAAGTGGAAGTGCTTCAGGTGCCGGTATTGGACCTACAAGAATTGATGAGGTTATTGGAGTTATGAAGGCATATACTTCAAGAGTAGGAAATGGATATTTTGTTACTGAAGAAAATAACCAAATAGGTGACCATATTCGTGAATTAGGTCATGAATATGGTACAACAACTGGAAGACCACGAAGATGTGGGTATTTAGATCTTGTTATGATTGCGAGTACCAAACATGCAAATGGTTTAACAGCACTATGTGTAAATCATCTTGATACTATTGGTAAACTTGATGAGATTAAAGTGTGTTATGGCTATGAGAAAGATAGGGAAGTAACACATAGAGTTCCTATTGAAAATTATGGCTGTAAACCGCTTTATACAACATTTAAAGGTGGTTTCACTACAGAAGGAGCAACTACTTTTGAAGAATTACCAGAACAGGCACAGGAATATATAAAATTTATTGAAAAATATGTTGGTATTCCTGTAAAGTATATTGGCGTTGGAGCCAGTGAAGAAAAAACAATTATTAGA
>CANTHA010000158.1 GCA_947653375.1 uncultured Clostridium sp.
AATATATGATTATAAAATAATATATTAATACTTTAACTGATGTTATGAATAAAAAATATTAACTTTCACTAATAATCTTTTTCGACAAAAAATTCTTGAAAAACATTGTTTTTAAAAATGCACTTTGATATAATTTAATAAACATAGAAATAAATATAAAATACGGAGGAAAAAATATGGAAATAAAAAATAACGAATGTAAGTGCAATGACAAAAAAGATGATTTTCTAAAAGAGCTCTTTCTAGAATATAAACCAGAAAAAGATAATTTAATTCAATTATTAAATGAAATTCAAGAACATTATGGATATGTTCCAATGTGGGCACAAGAGGAACTATCTGAATTTTTATCTATACCAAAGGCAGAAATTTATGGAGTTGTAACATTTTATTCAAGATTTTCATTAAAACCAAAAGGAAAATACAGTATATCTGTATGTCTAGGAACAGCCTGTTTCGTAAAAGGGTCACAAAAAATAATGGATAGATTACAAGAAAGATTAAAAATAGGACCAGGAGAAACAACAGAAGATGGCAAATTTTCTATAGAAGAAACCAGATGTGTTGGTGCATGTGGTTTAGCTCCAGTTTTTACTATAAACGGGGAAGTATATGGTAAAGCAACTGTTCAGAAATTAGATCAAGTGTTAGATGAATTGATGAATTTAGGAACGGAGGAAAAATAATAATATGAAAAGTTTAAAACAAATAAACGAAATAAGAGAAAACAAAAGAAAAGAATTAGATTTAAGAATCAATACAAAAGCAGATACAAGAGAGAAACATATTTTAGTATGTCATGGTACTGGTTGTACTTCATCAAAATCTCCAGAAATCCTAAATAAATTTAAAGAAATTTTAAAAGAGAAACAAATAGATAATGTTAGAGTAATAAAAACTGGTTGTTTTGGTTTATGTGCTAAAGGTCCAATTGTGATAATAAGACCAGAAGATACTTTTTATGCAATGGTTACACCAGAAGATTGTGAGGAAATAATACAAACTCATATTGTAGAAGGTAATAAAGTAGAAAGATTATTAGCAAAAGACATTGATGGAACTATAGTCAATAGTTTAGATGAACTTAATTTTTATAAAAAGCAAAAGAGAATTGCTCTTAAAAATTGTGGAGTAATAAATCCTGAAGAAATAGATGAATATATAGCATTTGATGGTTATAGTGCATTAGAAAAAGTACTAACCCAAATGTCTCCAGATGAAGTTATAGAAGTAATAAAAAATTCTGGACTTAGAGGAAGAGGTGGAGCAGGATTTCCTACAGGAAAAAAATGGGAATTAACAAAAAATGTTGAAGGAAAGCAAAAATATGTTGTTTGTAATGCAGATGAAGGAGATCCTGGAGCTTTTATGGATAGAAGTATTTTAGAAGGAGACCCTCATTCAGTATTAGAAGCAATGGCAATTGCAGCATATAGTATAGGAGCAAATAAAGGATTTATATATGTTAGAGCAGAATATCCGATTGCTGTAGATAGACTAAAAACTGCAATTAAACAAGCAAGAGATTATGGGATTTTAGGAAACAATATTTTTGAAACTGATTTTAATTTTGATATTGAAATTCGTCTAGGTGCAGGAGCATTTGTATGTGGGGAAGAAACAGCATTATTAGAATCAATAGAAGGAAAAAGAGGTCAACCTAGAGTAAAACCACCATATCCTGCAGAACATGGATTATGGGGAAAGCCAACTTTGATTAATAATGTTGAAACATATGCAAATATTGCTCAAATTATTTTAAAAGGAGCAAAATGGTATGCTTCAATAGGAACAGAAAATTCAAAAGGGACAAAGGTATTTGCATTAGGAGGAAATGTAAATAATATAGGATTAGTAGAAGTACCTATGGGAACTACATTAAGAGAAATAGTATATGATATAGGTGGAGGAATTCCAAATAATAGAGAATTTAAAGCTGCACAAACAGGAGGACCTTCAGGTGGATGTATTCCAAAAGAACATTTAGATACACCTATAGATTATGAATCTTTAAAAGAAATTGGTTCTATGATGGGGTCAGGTGGTTTAATAGTAATGGATGATACAAAATGTATGGTATCACTTGCAAAATTTTATTTAGAATTTACTGTTAGTGAAAGTTGTGGTAAATGTACTCCTTGCCGTATTGGAACAAAAAGAATGCATGAAATTTTGGAAAGATTATGTAATGGAAATGGAAACGAACTAGACATTTATAAACTCGAAAAATTAGCAGATAATATTAGAAAATCAAGTATATGTGGATTAGGTCAAAGTGCACCAAATCCAGTAATAAGTACTTTGAAATATTTTAGAGAAGAATTTAAAGACCATGCAGTACATAAACAATGTAAAACATTAGAGTGTAAGGCATTATCAAAGATAACAATAAATGAAGAAAAATGTAAAGGTTGTGGTCTATGCCAAAAATCTTGTCCAGTAAATGCTATTGAAGGAGAAGGAAGAGAAAAGAGAATAATTAATCAAGAAAAATGTATTAAATGTGGCACATGTTTAGCAAGTTGTCCTTTTAAAGCAATTGGGTAAAAATTAATTAATTGGTTCAAACAAATTTTATTTACATAGAACTTATGAAAGCAATAGAAAGCAGATTGTAAATATCTGAAAAGAATAGAATAGGAGGAAAAGTTTGAAAAATAATATAGGAAAAAGCCCATAAGAAATAAAACCCCAAAAAAG
>CANTHA010000159.1 GCA_947653375.1 uncultured Clostridium sp.
CTATGCAATTTTCGCGGACGAACAAAGACGAGGCATGGAAGGCAATCTAAAAGGTCAAGAAATTTTAATCATGCCTCTTTTATTCTATTGATTTTATACAAATAAAAAATATACAAACTTTTAAATGTGCTATCTACAAATAATTATTGGTTGTTATTTCCATTGAATACAAAGCATTTTCATGTTAATATAAGTATAGTAATTATTTTATTAGAGGTGTACTATGTTTAAAAAAATTTTTGATAATCTAAAAAATCTCGATAAAAAAACTTTTAAAATTATGAACTATGGATTGAGATTTTGTTTTGCTATTTGCATAATAGCTGTATTGATTTTATTTACATATATTAGCAACTTTACTTCTCCTTTTATTTATTACATAGGAATTAATTTGTTTAGACTTAGTTTGATTTTTGGAATTGAATTTATTGTTTGTGGTTTCGTTGTTGATGGAATTAAAAAACAATTAATATAATTTTTTTAAAAGACTCACATTAATATTTGTGAGTCTTTCACATTTTTATACTATTGTTATATAATTCATCAGGGCAAATATCTACACCATTATTCCATTCAATTGATAGTCCTGCAACTCTTACCGATTGAAATACCTTTATATCTTTTAGTTTTTTAAATTGTTTAAATTTGAAATATGGTTTTACATCAAATCTTCTTTTTTCATTATTATCAAATTGTATCTCTAATTCATAATTTTCTAAAACTTTAACGTCTATAGCCTTTGGGTTCATTTATAAATCACTCCAATCCTTTAATTTTTATAAATTCTCCATCTACGTTATATTCATACCAAGTTGCTTTTAACTCATCTTCATGTAAAGCAATCCATGCATCTACTAATTTCTTTTGTTTTTTAGGTGATTTCCACTTAACACCATTCCTTTTAATGTCATTGACATATGATATTCATTATATTTTATATGTATATGTGGCTCATTATGATGTCCTCCTAATTCTTGATACATGTAAATGAGAATACCATAGAATTGTGAAATAACTGGCAAACTTTCACCTACTTTATTATAGCATCTCCTTTTTATTTTTTCAATTTTTATTAGAATTTAAATTTCGACTTTTTTATTTTAATCTAAAAGTTATAATATATATTTTAACTTTTGTATTAACTAATCACTTTAAAAAATTTAAACTTGAATTATTAGAAAAATATCGAATTAAATTTTTGAATTAAAATAATAGATAAAACTATTGAAATAAAAGCTATAGATGTTATTTATCTTCACTATTTTATAATTTATGTCAAATATAATATGAAAATTCTTTATAAATAGAAAAGAAAGACATTATTATGCCCTTCTTTTTATTATAAATAGTTTTATTATTTATTTAATTCTTCCAAAAACATTTTGTTTAACATTTGTGGATTAGCTTTTCCTTTTGTCTCTTTCATAGCTTGTCCTACTAAAAATCCCAATGCTTTATCTTTTCCACCTTTATAATCTGCAATAGACTGTGGATTTGCATCTAATATTTTTAATACAATCTCTTTAATAGCACCTTCATCAGATATTTGTATCCATCCTTTTTCCTTAATAATAATCTCTGGATTTCTAGGATTTTCAAAAAGTTCTTCTAAAACTTTTTTACCAATACTTGAACTTATTGTCCCTTTATCTATTAATATAACTAAATTTCCTAATTGCTCACTACTAAATGGTATGTCTATTGGCTCCATTTCTTTCTCATTAAGTATTCTAGATATATCAGATATAATCCAGTTATTAACTGCTTTTGCATTATTACATACTTTTATAGCATCTTCAAATAAATTTGATAAATATTTAGAAGATGTAATTAAATTAGCATCTTTTTCAGATAAATGGTATTCTTCTAAATATCTTTGTTTTCTGCTTTCAGGTAATTCAGGTAATGTGTTTTTAATATTTTCAATATATTCCTCTGAAAGTTTAATTGCAACTAAATCTGGGTCAGGAAAATATCTATAATCTTGTGCATCTTCTTTATCTCTCATTGAAAAAGTTCTTCCAGATACATCATCCCATCTCAATGTTTCTTGTTCTATAATTCCTCCATCTTCAATTACATCAATTTGTCTATCTACTTCATATTCAATTGCTCTTGCAATGCTTCTAAATGAATTCATATTTTTCATTTCTGTACGAGTTCCAAGTTTTGTATCTCCTTTTTTTCTAATAGATACATTAACATCTGCTCTCAAAGAACCTTCTTGCATCTTACAATCAGACACTTCTATGTATTCTAAAATAGACTTTAGCTTTCTAAGATACTGTTCAGCCTCCTGGCTACTACGTATATCTGGTTCAGAAACTATTTCTATTAAAGGAACTCCTGCTCTGTTTAAATCTACTAAACTTCCTCCATGAAATTCATCATGATTTAGTTTTCCTGCATCTTCTTCAATATGAATTCTAGTTATTCGTATTTTCTTTTTTCCCTCTTCTTTATCAATTTCTACATATCCTTTCTCACATAAAGGTTTATCAAATTGTGATATTTGATAAGACTTTGGAAGATCTGGATAAAAATAATTTTTTCTATCATTTTTACTGTCTCTTGCAATTTCACAATTAGTAGCAAGTCCAGCTTTAACTGCATACTCAACTACCTTCTCATTTAACACTGGTAATG
>CANTHA010000160.1 GCA_947653375.1 uncultured Clostridium sp.
ATTTGAAGAATTAGATAATGAATTTAAGGAATCTACTTATAGAAAAACTCGATATCATTTGCCATTTCTAGTCCTTCTATTATTTTTTCTAGATTCACCATAAAATTTACTCCTTAATTTCTCATTCTTCTATACCAATTTTTGTAGCATATATTTTAATATTATCTTTATCATTTAATTTTTTATAAATATCCCATAGGCGTTCTAAAACAGCATCTACTTCTTCTATTCCTTCAATGTGTTCTGCTCTTAATAATATTTCTTTTGCCTTTTCTAACTTATAATGTTTGTTATCTCTTCTATCAAGATACCAATCTGCCATTTCTATATATCCCCATGTCCATTCTGGTTTTACATTTAAATAGTCTTCAATTATTTTTGTTGCTTTTTCTTCATTACCTAATCTAAATTCAGTATTTGCTTTTTCTCTGATTGCCCTTTCTCTCCAATATAATTCATTTTCATTATCCAAATCAAATATATCTTCTATCGTATTCCATAATTCAAGTCTTTCATATAACTTGTCTTCTTCATCACTCATTGCTAATACATCTTCATAAGTTTGAATCCAATTCAATAAACTATCATATCCATCATATTTTTCATCATATTCACTTATACTTTTTATATTATTACTTTTACATATATCTTGAACATCAAACCATGCAATTCTTAACAAATGACTTCCTTTTTTGTTTTCTTCTCTTTTTAAATACCATTCTGCTTTGCAAACAAATTCATCTATTAAATTAAGCTTGTCTAAATCATCATTATTATTTTTATTAATACAGCATTTCTTGTATTTTTTTCCACTTCCACAAGAAGACTTTATTTCTGTATTATCAATACTATAAAATACTATTTATACTAATAATATTGAGGATTATAGCGATTTATATTTATTGTATTATTAGTATTATTTTTGTATATGTTTTCTTATTTTTTGCAAACAAAATGCAAACAATGTTTACATTCGATTTTTAAATTATAATAAAAATGCCTAGATTGCAACATACTTAACATATGCTTAGCTTGTAGCTACATTGTCTAGGTCTTACTAAAAATATTTTACTATATCGAAACTTGTATGTCAAACATTTTTGCTAAAAAATATTAAAGGTAAAGACCTAAATCTCTACCTTTTTTACCGTTGGTTATTTGGCAGGTGTGCCAAGTCCTGCATCTCTTTTGACCTTTTAAAGGTGTGTGGATGGCACTATTGTCCACTTCAAATAACCTACTTATATTGTACTTTTATTATACAACTTTTATTCATTTTTGTCTAGCATTTTTTAGATTTATTTTTCCATATGATTTTTCCGTCTATTTCTTATAGTTTGATTCCAAGTTCTCTTATTTAACTTCATTAATGTTATTATTGAGTTTTTATTATGCTCATCATCTTGTCCTAATGCTAACTTTATAACGACTCTACCATTCTTTCCTATATCATCAATTTCTTTTAAATATATCATTGTATCTTCATGTCTATTATCTTCTACTATATAGTCTGGGTTTTCAATTATGCTTTTGATATATGGTCTTAACTGTTTATATTCTTCTTCGTGGAATAATAGTATGTGTTCATATAGTCGTTCATCTGTTAAAATAACTTCTTCAGTTATTAATTTATCTTTATATATGCCTAATTTTTCTTTATCTAAATTTGTTATATATTGCAATCTATTACCTTCTTTTTATTTTTTGTTATAATATTTATCTTACATATTTTGTATCATTAAAAATATCTAAAGAATATATTTTGTTTTCTTCAAAATCTTTAATAAACTGGATGCTTGTATCATATCCTCTTAATTCCTTTTCTGTCATGTTTTTAACATCTTTAACATTTAACCATTTTACATCCAATATCTCATCAGTATCAAATTTAATATTTTCTTCTAATATATCAGCAGTAAATCTTACCATTACTCGTGTTTCTCCATCTTCTCCATCAACAGAACATATTGGTAATACCCCTGTAAGTTTTACTTTACAGCCTGTTTCTTCATAAGCTTCTCTTACTGCTGCATCTGTTATTTTTTCTAATTCATCTACATGCCCTGCTGGAAAATTCCATTGTCCATAACATTTCTTTTTCGCTTCTTTTACCATTAAAATTTTATTATCTCTTACTATTACACAGCCTGCTATAACTACCATTCTATCTCTCCTAACTATAAAATTACTTCTTCTAAATCATTTGGAACATAAACATTACCTAAAAAGAATTTCTTTGCTTCTTCTATATATAATTTTTTTCTGTTTTTTATATCATTGTCTATTGTATGCCATAAAATCAAATTTTTAGCTTTCATCATTTCCATCTTTTCTGCCACATCTTTAACTACTGAATGATTTTTTTCACGGGCTTTAAAAATAGGTTCTTCTTTTTCTAAACAAAATGCTTCATGTAGTATCCAATCAAAATTATTTATTCTATTACATATATTTTCGGAGCAAGGAACATCTCCTAAAAATGCTATATTCTTTCCATTATTTAATATTGTTTTAAAACCATATTGAATACATTCATTAGAGTGTAAATCTATTACTTCTATATCATATCCTATAATATATAACTTTTGTAAAGATTATAAAAAGTTTTCTATTATAGGATATGATAT
>CANTHA010000161.1 GCA_947653375.1 uncultured Clostridium sp.
AATAGAAAAAATAAGTATAGATTAGTAGATAAAACATATTATGATGGCATTTATCGTAAAAACCAAAAAGGATTTGGATTTGTAAAATTAGAAGAACAAGAAGATGAAGTTTATATTTCAAAAAATAATTCTTTAAATGCACTAAATGGTGATAGAGTATTAATTGAACTAATTGAGGAAAAAAATAAAATAAAAAGTGCAGAAGGGAAGATTATAAAAATACTTAAACATGAGAAAGATACTATTGTAGGAACTTTTCAAAATAACAAAACATTTGGATTTGTAGTACCAGATGATAAGAAATTTGGAACAGACATATATATTGCTAAAAAAGATTTTGGAAAGGCAAGAAATCAGCACAAAGTATTAGTTGAAATTACGAAATATCCTGAAAAAGGTAAAAAAGCAGAAGGTAAAATAATTGAAGTACTTGGAAATATAAATGAAGCAGGAGTAGATATGTTATCACTCATAAAAGAACATGGGTTACCCTCAAAATTTCCAGAACAAGTTATTGAAGAAGCGAAAAGATGTGGTAACAATGTAGACAAAAAGGGTATTCCTAATAGAGTTGATTTGAGAGATGAAGTAATTTTTACTATTGATGGTGAAGATGCTAAAGATTTAGATGATGCAGTGAAGGTTAAGAAACTAGAAAATGATAATTATCAGTTACAAGTACATATTGCAGATGTTAGTTACTATGTAAAAGAAGGAAGTTTACTTGATCAAGAAGCACTTATTAGAGGAACTAGTATATATATGCTTGGAAGAGTAATACCAATGCTTCCAAGAGAATTATCAAATGGAATATGTAGTTTAAACGCGGGAGAAGACAGATTTGTATTATCTTGCATTATGGAAATTGATAAAAAAGGAAAAGTAATTTCTGCTGAGATATGTAAGTCAATTATAAATGTAACAGAAAGAATGTCATATACAGATGTACAAAAGATTTTGGATAAATCAGATAAAAAGGTAGAAAAAAGATATAAACAGTATGAAAATGAATTTAATTTAATGGCAGAATTAGCTAACATATTAAAAAATAAAAGAATGGAACAGGGGTATTTAAATTTAGACATACCTGAAAGTAAAATAGATTTAGACATTGATGGAAAAGTAATTAATATAAGAAAATATGAAACTACATTTGCACATGAAATAATTGAACAATTCATGTTAACGGCAAATGAGACAATAGCAGAAAAATTTTATTGGCTAGAAGCACCATTTATTTACCGTGTTCATGAAGAACCAGATTTAGAAAAAGTTAAGGAATTGAATAAATTTTTATATAATTTTGGATTAAAAATAAAAGCAAATAAAGATGAGATATATTCAAAAGAATTTTCAAAGATACTTGAAGAAGTAAAAGGAAGAGAAGAAGAAAAAGTAATTTCAAACTTATTATTAAGAACTCTAAAAGTTGCTAGATATGAAGCAGAAAATAAAGGACATTTTGGAATTGCAAGTAAGTATTATTGTCATTTTACTTCACCAATAAGAAGATATCCAGATTTATTTATACATAGAATAATTTCTAAATATCTTGATAATAATTATGATTTACCACAAAAAGAAACAGAAAAATATATAAAACAAGCTGAAGAAAGAGCAAAAAAATCATCAGAAAGAGAAAAAATAGCAACACAAGTTGAAAGAGAAGCAGAAGATTTAAAGAAAGCTGAATATATGGAAAGTAAAATTGGAGAAGAATATGAAGGTATTATATCTTCAATTACTTCATTTGGTATATTTGTTGAATTAGATAATACAGTAGAAGGATTGATTAGATTTGAAGATTTAGGAAATGAATATTTTATTTATGATGAGAATAGAAAACAATTAATTGGAGAGAGAACAAATACTATATATAAAATAGGAGATAAAATAAATATTCGTGTAAAAAATGCAAATAAAGAATTAAGGGAAATCGATTTTGAGACGTAGGGGACAGGTCTAAAACGTCTCACTTTTGTCGAAATATATTATATTTTTAAGCGATTACCATAACTTAATTGACATAAATTAAATAATATTATATAATATTTGACATAAATTAGTTGACAAGCCCTTTTCTTTTAGGCAACTAATTTAAATAACAAAAAAGGAGACTTTTTTATGGAAGAAAGAAAAAAGATAATAGAGTTTTTCTATAAAGAATTAGAAAAACTTAAAACAGAAGAACATGTAGAAGATTTGATGAAAGCACGGAGAAGTGAAGAACTGAAGCGAATAGTAAAAGAAATTGATTTTTCTCCAGTACGTAAATTCATAGAAAAGAATGAATCTTTGAATTTGTCAATAGATGAAATTAAAGAGGAATTCTGTTATGAAATTGTATTATACATCTGGGGGTCAGGAAAAGAAGATTGGGAATTCTTTGAAGAATATGATGATTTTAGGAAAGTTCTGTATGAAAAAAAAGAAGAATTGGCAGAAGCAATTGCAAATCTTATTGCCGAATACAATCTTTGTGGTTATACATTAGGAGAACTTCTTGATTATTAGATTGTAACTAGTTATGAAAGAAAAGGGCACAGAACCAACAGTGTAATTTACTGTTGGTTTATTTATATTTTAAGTCATTGACATAAGTTTCTTGATTTTTTCAA
>CANTHA010000162.1 GCA_947653375.1 uncultured Clostridium sp.
ATTTCCTTTAACTACTGCTATTATTTTTGGTGAATTTGTGTTATTGGTTTTAGCATATTCTTTTATTTTTTCAATATTGTGTCTTAAATCTTTTTTATTTATTACTAAAGTACTCAATTTAATTCTCCTATTATTTCTTTAATTTCATTTTAAATTGTCTTAAAGTTCTAAATACTTTTTCTGAAAAACGATATATTTTATATGTTAATGGTTTGAAAGGATAATATACTTCACCTATAAATTCTGTGAATGTTGCCCCAAATCCTTGCTTAAATCTATATAATCCATATTGTGGATGATTTTCGTCAACTACTCCTGATACGCCTCTAAAATCATAAATATCATCTTTTCTTTTTATTGCCATTTTTATCATTTCCCATTGTAACAAATAGTTTGGCATAAGATTTCTATGTTGATTACTACTTGCACCATATAAATACCAAGTTTTATTTCCATAGAAAATTGGTATTACACCTGATATTGGCTTTCCTTCGTAATATGCCATTAATACTTTCATATGTTCTGGCCCTAAACAATCATACATTTTTTCAAAATATGCTAATGGTCTAATTATAAATCCATCTCTTGCACCTGTTTCAATCATTATTTTATGAAAGTCTTTTAAATCTTCTTTTGTTCCTTCCTTTACTGTAACTCCTTTTCTTCCTGCTAAACGAATATTATATCTCCATTTTTGCTTAAATCCTGCCATCACCTCTTCTTCAGTTTTATCTTTTATATCTAAACGAAATACATATCTTGGTTGAATTTCATCTTTAAAATCTTTTGCATCATCTTTTATTCTATATCCTAAAGTTGTTACAATATCTCTAAAGCTTTCATCATTACTTAAAATATCTGGTTCCATTCTTAAAACTATTGCTTTGTATTTTTTGGCTAATTCTTTTGCTCCATCAGTTAATTGCTTCATAACTGTTATTTCATTAGTATTGCATACTGGTCCTCTTGATGAGTACATTATATTTCCAAAAATAGGTATTTTTCTAATCCACACACATAGTGATCCTATTATATTTTTATCTTTATCTTCTGCTAAAATTATTTCTGGCTTCCAGTTTGGTTTTTTAACTTCTGCCCATTCTAATGATTGTTGAAAATTACATCTTTCATGTCCTTCTAAAAATTGTTTGTATTGCTTTTTGGATTCTTCATCTGTTACGAATCTCATTATTTTTCTCAATCCTCCTATTTTATTATTTACAGTATATTGGTATTTTACACTAAAATCCAAAAATTTACAAGCTATTTAAGTTTCAATTTTTTTATTATAACTTTTAGATAAACTATTTTGTAAATTTAAAAACCAAAATTCGACAAAAATGAGACAGTTTTGACCTGTCCCATTCATCACATTTCTTTATAATCAGATGGTATATCAAATAATTTTTTGTCTATATTCTTTGATATATCAACTTTTAATAATTCCTGTTTATCATTAATGATAGTTTTTATATAAACTAGTTTATCTCCTTTGAAATAAAATCTAGTTACTGCATTATCTACTTCTTCTTTATCATCTATAGTATACATATATAAGTCTGAAATCCCATTAAATTCTTCATAAGAGTATTCTTTATTTTCTATTTTTTCCTTTCCTGTTGTTTTTTCATGGTTTTCTAACATATCTGATAATGCTACTTCTACTTTATATAAATAGACTTCATTGTTTTCATATTTATAAGCTGTTTTATTTGAATCTTTTAATAAATAAGTAGATCCTTCTTTTATTATATATTTGTTTTCTACATTATTGTAAGTTGAATTAATATATGCTTTTTTATCATCTTTTGCATAATACTCTTTATTTTCATCATTATAAATTAAATTAATTCCATATGATGCTTCATTTTTTAAACTATCATATAATTTATTTACTCTATTTCCATCACTACTTTTATTATAATTAATTGCATATATAACAATTAAGGCTACTAATATTAATATGATGATTATTGATGTAACTACTATAATAATATTTTTCTTTTTATTCATTATTATTATTTTCCTCCTTTGTTATTATGTTATACTAAATTGTTATTTTTAGTAGAGATAATATTAAATATGCAACATAATATATACCTTCAATTGCAACAAATTTTTTAAGAAATTCTGAATCTTTTTCAATATTTAATGCTGATTTAATTACAAAGTACATTAATACAATAGATATTACACTACAGAACTTAGCAAAAGGTATTGTTATAATTGATATTTGTGAACTTATAACTGTTAATATACTTAAAACTGATGCAATAACAACTGGTAATTTTGCTAATATTACTGCTGATGATATTGCTAAAAAAGATTTTTTATTATCTTTATTAAATATAAATACAATTAAGGTCATAATTAGAACTGCTAAAATTGGTGAAATTATTGCAGTAAAAATTGATAAAAATGTTTTTATTACTTGTGTATATCCCCATAAATAATTATTTAATAATTTACATTGTCCTATTGCTTCTGCTACAACCCATACAGCAAGTATGATTAAAGCAGCTATTAAATGTTTAGTTGTATTTTTATTAATTGTTCTTTTTATTGATT
>CANTHA010000163.1 GCA_947653375.1 uncultured Clostridium sp.
TGCTTTTACTTTTGCTGTTGCCATTGCAATTTGTATAACACCATTATTACTTCCTGTTATTACATCTTCAAGTCTTTCAAAAGGCGCTATGAAAATGTCAAAGAAAAAAACAATTGTAAAAAAATTAGACTCTATACAAAATTTTGGTGCAATGAATATATTGTGTACTGATAAAACAGGAACTTTAACAGAAGATAAAATTGTTTTAGAAAAATATTTAGATATCAATGGAGATGAAGATACTCGTATTTTAAAACATGCTTTTCTTAATTCATATTTTCAAACTGGTTTAAGAGGAAATATTGATGAAGCAGTTGTAGCAAGAGGACTATCAAATGATATGAATGAATACATTGATAAATATAAATTAATTGACGAAATTCCTTTTGACTTTACACGTAGAAGACTTTCTGTTGTTGTAAGTGATGGAAATAAAAAACAGTTAATAACAAAAGGAGCTGTAGAAGAAATCTTAAGTATTTGTACTATGGTAGATTATAAAGGAAAAGTTTCTCCTATTACTAAAGAAATAAAAGATAATATTAAAAAAATATCCAAAAATCTTAATAAAGATGGATTAAGAGTTATTGCAGTATGTCAAAAAAATGATATAGTAGATGTAACAAATTTTAGTGTTGACAATGAAAAAAATATGGTTCTTCTAGGATTTATTGGATTCCTAGATCCACCAAAAGAAAGTGCTAAATCATCAATCGAGAAATTAAATAATGCAGGTATACGTGTTGTAGTTTTAACAGGAGATAATGCTGAAGTTACAAAATGTATTTGTAAAAAAGTAGGAATTAATTCTAAAAGAATTGTAGAGGGAAAACAAATTGAAAAACTTACTGATATTGCTATTTTACGACTGTTAAAAAATACTAATGTATTTGTAAAACTTTCACCTATTCAAAAAGCTAGAATAGTAAGGCTTTTAAAAGAAAATAATAATGTAGTTGGATATATGGGAGATGGAATTAATGACGCTCCTTCTTTAACAAATTCAGATGTTGGAATATCTGTTGATACTGCTGTTGATATTGCCAAAGAATCTGCTGATATTATTCTTTTAGAAAAAGACTTACATGTTTTATTAGATGGTGTAACAGAAGGAAGAAAGACTTTCGGAAATTTGATGAAATATATAAAAATGGCAACAAGTTTTAATTTTGGAGAAGTTATGTCAGTAATTATAGCAAGTGTTGCTCTACCTTTTTTACCAGAAACACCTATACAATTATTAGTTGAAGGTTTGCTTTATGACTTCGGACAATTAACATTACCTTTTGATAATGTAGACAAAGAATATCTCCAAAAACCTAGACGATTTAATCTAAAAAGCCTGAAAAACTTTATGCTTTTTATGGGACCTTTAAGCTCAATTTTTGACTTAATTGTATTTGCAAGTTTATGGTTTGTATTCCATTTAAGAGAGGTAGCTTTATTCCAAACAGTTTGGTTTACTTATAGTATTGTGTCAAATTTACTTGGAATGCATATTATAAGAACATCAAAAATCCCATTTATACAAAGCAATGCAAACAAAATGGTATATTTTTCTTCGATTCTATTAAGCATTATAGGAATTGTCGTACCTTTTACTTGGCTTGGTAATGTAATAGGTTTAGTTCCAATACCTTTACCTTATATGAGTATTATTATTGGTATACCTATTCTTTACTGTTTTGTAGCTATGTTTGCTAAGAAAATTTATATTAAAAAATATGGTGAATGGATTTAGTTAATGTATATAAAATTTAAAAACCTCTTTTATTAGAGGTTTTTTAACTTTAAATAATATTTATATTATTTTATATCTTCTTCTATTCCAAGTTTATAATATGAATTAGCATTCTTTAAATCTCCATTTTTATACATTTCTTTTAATTCATCAAAATTTGTTGGTATAAATCCTTTTTCTTCATCTGTATATAAATAATATAACTTTTTATCTATCACTTCTATTTCATAGAATAAACTTTCTTGCATAATATTGTTTTTATCTTTTATAAAAATATGATATGATTTAATTTTATTCTTTTTTTCTTTTTGAGTTAATAAAGTTTTAAATAGTTTTTGATAATATTTATCTATTTCTACTACTTGTAATTTATCTTTCTTCAATGAATTATTTTTTAGAACTTTAAATATAAAATCTATTTTAGCTCTAAATATAATATCTTCTTTTCTTTCTGTATTTAAATCATCTTCTTTAATATATTTCTTCCAAGTTTCTTCATCTAACATTTCCTCTTTTATCATTGCAAAAACATCATCCATATACATTCCATACTCACGATACCCTAGTTTATCATCGATTTTTTCTAATTCTTCATCAGGTATTTTCTCACATTTAGTTCCATCTATTGCAGCACTAGATCTTGCAAATCCTACAGTTTTCATATTTTTTTGTATTCTATATAAATCTGGACTTATATCCAAATAATAGTCTTTATTATCAACTGTTGCAACAACTGCTACATGTGTCTCGTCATCTTCTACATATCCAACTGTTCTTGCTTTTATATCTTTACA
>CANTHA010000164.1 GCA_947653375.1 uncultured Clostridium sp.
GCCAGAAAATATAGTACTTACACAAAAGAAAGTTAATCATTTAAGAAAAGATATAAAAAGTTTAGGAAGTGTAAATATTGACTCTATTGAAGAATATAAAACAATAAAAGAACGTTATGACTTTATGTGTGAGCAAAGAGTAGACCTAGAGGATACAATGGCGAAATTAAGAAAAGTTATACAAGACATGACTACTACTATGAAAGAGCAATTTAGAAAACAGTTTGCTATAATAAATAGGAATTTTGAACAGGTATTTCAAGAATTATTTGGTGGAGGAAAAGCTTCGGTAACACTTGAAGATGAGGAAAATATACTAGAATGTGGAATTGATATAAATGTACAACCACCAGGAAAAAAATTACAAAATATGATGCTGTTATCAGGGGGAGAAAAGGCATTTACTGCTATTGCATTATTATTTGCAATATTAAAGATAAATCCAGCTCCATTTTGTGTTTTAGATGAGATTGAAGCTGCACTTGATGATGTTAATGTGTATCGTTTTGCAGAATATTTGAAGAAATTTTCTAAAGATACTCAATTTTTAGTAATTACACATAGAAAGGGAACAATGGAAGTGGCAGATACTGTTTATGGTGTAACTATGGAAGAAAATGGTATCTCAAAGTTATTATCAATGAAATTAAGAGAAGAAAGTTAAAGAAGGAAATAAGTAAAAAAGAGAGTTTCCTATTTTGAATGGTCACTTTTAAGTAACAGTTCATTTTATGACATTCTATTTAAATAATGTTAGATTAAGGAGGAAAAAATGGAAGAAAGAATAGTAAAACCATTTACAATGTGGAGACATTTTAAAGGAACTCGTTCTTTTGTAATAACAGTAGCTGAACATAGTGAGACTGGAGAAAAATTAGTGGTTTATTGCTGTATGGATAATAATGGTAAAACGAACCATAAAGATGGAATTTATGCAAGACCATTAGATATGTTTTTATCTGAAGTGGATCATGAGAAATATCCAGATGTTCCTCAAAAATATCGTTTTGAGGAAATTATCAATTAATATTATAGAACATTATAATTTTTATATAACATTTGACTTTAATTAGTAATAATTAAGTTAAGTGTTTTTATTTTGGTAAATGTTAATATAACTTTCAGTAGGGAAAAAGTAACAAAAAAAATGGAATATGAGATACCAATTTGATAGAATATATTTATCAAAAAGTAATAGATATATTGACAGTGAAAAAACGAGAAAAAAATAAGGAAGAATTAAGAGAACCTAAGAATATAAAAAACAAAGATAAAAATATAAAATTAAATAGGAATCTGGAAAATCAATACTAAAATAGTTTTATAATCTTAGTCAACATAAATTCTACTAAAAATTTATGCTATCTTCAGAAAAGTTAAAAATTGCAATTATAGCATTTTTATGGTAAAATAATTATGTTATGAATAGAGAGGAATTAATTAAAGAATTATTAAATAAGAATAAAATAAGAATTTGTGAAAGCATTAACTATCAGCGATTTTTAGAAATACATTCTAGTGGATATAGCCATATTCCTGAATATAAGTTTGCGGAACTTCTTGGAATTAATAATGGTAATTTTAATAATATAAAAAATAAAGGCCAAACTACAATTATTTTAAAAGAATTAGAAGAACGTTTAGCAAATAAAATAGAAGAAGATTTATTCGGTAACAAAAAGATAGAATTTGGTCAAAGAATAAATTATGAAATATTTTGCCAATTTTATAAAATGTATTCTTACCTGTCAGAAGCTAGATTTGGAAGATTTTTAGAATTAAATGATGATGATCTATATAGATTAAGAAAAGGAAAAGAAGTTATTGTATATAGAAGCAAATTTAATTCCGAAAAAATGGTACAAATATTAATTACAGAAGGTTTAGTAAATCCAGGAGATAAAATAGATTATAGCCAGTTTTTAAATATCTATAGGATAGCAACACAAACACATCCTAGCTTAACTCATTTTACTCAATATGCATTTGCAAAATTGTTAGAAATAAGAAAATCCACTTTTTCTAAGTTTAAAGCATCTGGCTCTACAATAAAATTGCAAATATTAAAATCTCTCGCACCTAAAGATAAAAAATGGGCTTCAATAATTTCTGATGAAGAAAGAATGAATATTGTTAAAAGCCTAATTGCTTCTAAAGGTGCTAAATCATATGAATTTTGTGATTATCAGAGATTTAAAGAATTACATTGTGGTTATGAGCAATATTCTGAATATAATTTTGCACTTATTCTAGATGTATCAAAAAGTAGTTTTAGCAGTATGAAAAAAGGAAAAAAAGCAAGAATTTTAAAAGATTGTTTAGATAAAGAAAAAATATTATCAGAGCTTATTGTAACTGGAAGATTACAAATAGGCGAAGAAATAAACTATCAAAAATTTAGTGAATTATATAGAGATTATGAATATCTGGGTATATTTCTTTTTGCTGATATAATAGAAGTTAGTGAAGGTAATATAGAAAGATTGAGAAGTGACAGAGGAGCAACTACTGTTGTTCTAAAA
>CANTHA010000165.1 GCA_947653375.1 uncultured Clostridium sp.
GTTATGCTACCAGTTATAAGTAAGCCAAATGAAGAAATATCAGAATATGCACCAAGAATTGTAAGTACACAAATTAAAGTTGAAAAAATTAAAGATGTAATTGGAAAAGGTGGAGAAACAATAAACAAGATTATTGATACAACAGGTGTAAAAATTGATATTGAAGAAGATGGACAAGTATTAATTTATTCTCAAGATAATGAAAAAGCAATGGAAGCATTGGAAATGATAGAAGACATAGTAAGAGATGTTGAAGTTGATGGAATATATTATGGTGAAGTTGTTAGAATTATGAATTTCGGAGCATTTGTTGATTTAGGATGTGGCGGAAAAGAAGGTTTATTGCATATTTCTAAGATTTCTAAAGAGAGAATTAAAAATGTTGAAGATGTTCTTCATGTTGGCGATAAGGTGACAGTTAAAGTAATAGAAATAGATGATCAAGGTAGAATAAACCTTTCAATGAAAGATTTATTGGAACTAGATGATTCTGAAGAGGAATAGTTTATAATTAATTTTATAGTGGAAAGTATTGAAATTATACTTTCTACTTTTGTTTTAAAATATGTTTAATATAAAAGTTATAATATAGTAAAATTACACAATTTGCTGGTCAGACTAATCATATAAATAAGTTTAATTAATTTAAGATATAGAGGATTTAATCTTAATTATCTGTAATAAAAAGTGTCTTCCCAAACTGCGCATTAGTGTATTTTACTATATTATAACTTTTATATTGAAATAAGAAACTAAAAATTTCATAATTGATATATTAGAAAAAATGATATATAATAAGAAAGCAAAACAAAAGAAAGTGGGAAGAAAATGAAAGAAAGTAAAGTTATTGCAAATAAAAGAAAGAAAAATAAAACTATTTTAAATAAAATTAAAGATTTCATAATACTAATCGTTTTACTAATATTATTATATTTAGCATATCAATTTTATCAATTAAATAATTTCAATGAATTTGTTAGAAGTGAAGCTAATGTATATACTTCTGAGTTTAAAAGAGACAATAAAATAAAATATTCAAAAAGTAATAGTTATAAAATAGAATCAAACCAGTATAATGATGCTATGTTTTATAAAACAGTAAATGTAGAAAAAAATCAACCATATAAAGTAACATGTATGGTAAAAACAAATGAAGTAAGAGCAAATGAAGCAAATTCAGGAATAGGTGCTCAAATATCAATAGAAGGAACAACTGAAAGAAGTAATGCAATAACAGGAACAGAAGATTGGCAAAAAATAGAACTAATATTTAATTCTAAAGATAGAGAAACATTAAACATTGGATTTAGGCTTGGTGGATATTTAGGAGAAGCAAAAGGTGAAGCTTGGTTTTCAGATTTTACTTTAGAAAAAGGAACATTAGATAATGATAATAAATGGAATTTTGCATGTTTTATATTTAAATCAACAGATGTAACAATTAATGGAAATCAAGTAAAATTAAATGTTACACAAAATGATGTAGAAGATATTTCAAATACAATAAATAGATTTAAAATATCATGTAGTGAGTTATCACAAGGAAAAATGGAAGCAAATTGTGATATTTATAATATAGACCAACCTATAAATAGATTATCATATGATGAAGAATTTGGATACTATGTAGCACCAGAAGATATTGAATTACAAATAAAAGATACTATAGAAAAAAATAATTATGATCATATATTTGTAATAGTAAGATTACGGAGATGAAAATCATGAAAAAGATATACAGGTAAATGACTGGATAGGCTTGGGTTCTATGGATTATTATGGTATAGGATTTTCAAATATAAGACTACCTAATAGTTCAAAAAGTTATATATATAAATATAATAAAGGAATAAATACATTTCCAGAAGAAGTATTGTTACATGAATTTCTACATTCACTTGAGAGAAATGCAAAAGAATATAATTACGAAAGACCTGAATTACATGACTATGAAAAGTATGGATACAAAAACGAAAATTTAATAGGTCAAAAGAAATGGTATACAGACTATATGAATAAAAATATACAAACTTCATCAGGTATGATAGGATTACCAGAAGAAATATATAATTTTAAACCAGCAAAAAATAGTAATTTTGAACACTCATATGAAATAGAAGAATTTAAACAGCCAGAAAATATATTTGAAACTATAAAAGAAATTTTTAATAAAATAACATATAAATTTTTAGGATAGATAAAAGAATAAAAGGAGAATAAAATTGAAAGTATCTGAATTTAATTATGAATTACCAGAAGAACTAATCGCACAAATACCTATAAAAAATAGAGATGAATCAAGATTAATGGTATTAAATAGAAAGAAACATACTATAGAACATAAAACATTTAAGGACATTATAGAGTATTTAAAACCAGGAGATGTATTAGTAAGAAATAATACAAAAGTAATACCTGCTAGAATCTACGGTAAAAAAGAAACAGGGGCAAAAGTCGAATTTTTATTGTTAAAAAATATAAAAGAAGACATTTGGGAGACAATTGTAA
>CANTHA010000166.1 GCA_947653375.1 uncultured Clostridium sp.
ATGTTGATATATATTATTTTTTGACTCACATGCTACGTGGGTAAAATTCTTTATGGATAACTACCTCGTTCTGCAAAATAATATATATCAACATTGAGAAATTTAGTTATATTATTTTAAAAATCACTAAAATACAATGAATTGGAAAGGAGAAATAGTAATGTTTAATTTAATAAAAGATGAATTTGATGAAAATTCAGATGATATATTAAATGCTATCAATAAAATGATAGAAGAAAGTCAACAAAATAAAGATGAAAATAAAAATAAGGAGTAATAGAAATGATAATAATTTATATAATGGGAAAAAGTTCATCAGGAAAAGATACAATATATAATATTTTAAAAGAAAAGTTAGATATAGATACATATGTATCATATACAACTAGACCTATTCGTGAAGGTGAGACAGATGGAGTAACTTATCATTATATAAGTGATAAAGAAATAGCTAAATACGATAATAATAATAAGATTATTGAAAAGAGAACATATCAAACAGTTTATGGTCCATGGACATATGCTACTATTTCAGATGAGCAATTTAATTCAGGAAAAGATTTAATAATGTTAGGAACACTTGAATCTTATAATGAAATGAAAAAATATTTTTCTAAAAAATTATTGCCAATATATATTGAAGTAGAAGATGGTGTAAGACTAGAAAGAGCGTTAAAAAGGGAACAAAAAGAAAGTAAACCAAAGTATGAAGAATTATGTAGAAGGTTTTTAGCAGATGCAGAGGACTTTTCAGAAGAAAATATACAAAAGGCAAAAATAAATAAAAGATTTCAGAATATAGATTTAGATAAATGTATTGAAGAAATAGTAGAGTATATAAATAAAGAAAAACAAGAGAAATAAAAAGTAAATATGAGATATAAAGAGTAATTAACATATAAACAGTTAAATAAAATAATAAAAAGCAAAAATAAAATAAATGAAGATTTGGAATATTTAACCAAAATATTGTATAATATACATTGATGGTGCATTATTCTAGTCATACAAACTTTACGAGGGTGGGGCTAAAAATCCACTAAAGGGCACATCGTTGAAGTTTCTTGAGATTGCGCGAAATGCCAGTTTTGTGTGGTCTTAGGGAGTAAAGAAATTAGGGTATTATGTAGTGGCATATATAAGATTCCCTAATTTCGCGGAGGCTTAAACAAAAACAGTTTAAGTTAAACCTATGTTGAGTGCCAAGACACAAAATACATAGAGTAGCCTGTCTTGAGTGAATGTATTGGGATTAATTTTAACATAAGAATGATTAATTTGGCCAAATTAGTTTTTCTTTTGAATTATGAAATTGCATTTGCAAAAAGGACTAGTGAAGGTTAAATGTATGTCAAGGAAAACTTCTAGAATGTTTGCTAATTAATGGCATAGAAGTCTAAGGATTAAGGTACAGATTTTAGTGGCGATCTGGTGTTTACTAATATAGTAAATATTTTCCTTAAACGGAAACGGTTCTAACAGTAATGTTAAGCGGAAAATAGAGAAATTCGACTAGACCTAAACTGTAAAATTTACTTAGGCTTTGACCATCTAACATAAAAATTAATGTAGGCAGATATTAATCTGCCTTAAATTATATTAAGAGGAGAATAATTAAAATATGAAAAAACAAGAAAATACGGAAAATCAAAAAGAACATTCGGATATTAAGTGGTTTATTCAAGTATTTATTACTACATTTATATTGTCAATTATATTTTCATATATTTCTGCTAATGGAGTGTCTAATTTAAGTTTAATACCAGCTATATTTATTCTAATATTAGTAATAACAGTAGGAATATTTTTTGATATTGTGGGAGTTGCTGTAACAGTTGCAAATGAACATGAATTCCATGCAAAAGCAACAAAAAGAGTAAAAGGCTCAAAAGATTCAATAAAATTAATAAGAAATGCACCAAGAGTAGCAAATATATGTGCAGATGTTATTGGAGATATTTGTGGAGTATTAAGTGGAGCAATTAGTGCATTAATATCAATGAAGATAACTGAAAGATTTGGAATGAATTTTAATATTCAATTTGTTTTAAGTGCTACAGTTGCAGCATTAACTGTAGGAGGAAAAGCATTAGGAAAGACAGTTGCAAATAATAAATCTACACAAATTGTTCATGCTGTTGGAATAGTATTAAATAAATTTAATAAAAAGTCATAATAAAATAAAAGCAAAATACTGTTTAATGTATTTTGCTTTTATTTTATTATATGAATTTAATTATTATTTTATATCTTTATATTTTTTATACTTTAATTGTCCTATAATAGATAATAATATTAAAATAATGATTGCAACAATAATTAATATTTTACTTCCTGCAAAAGGTATAGATTTTTTTGCAAGTGTTGTGTCAGTTGTTGAAGGAGTAGTAGTTTGATGTATAGGATTTATATCGCCTAGATTACCATAAGAGATATCTTTAAAATTAATCATCCATACTAAATCATTTATTATATCTGCTTGTCCAATAGTAATAGCTTCAAATGGA